>NZ_JBQLIB010000008.1:0-142588 GCF_056034365.1 Marinococcus sp. LNHM5E3-2.1 | reverse complement strand
CCAGGCTATTTCTTTTTATCATAGCACAAAAAAACTGCCGACAAACTCTAAAATTAGAGTCATTGTCGACAGTCTGAGACCGGAAACGGTCCCTTTTCACAGCTTTTTCTCAAGCCAGATGCGTTCATCTGTTAACTCCTCTTTCACCTGAAAGCCCGCGGCCTGCAGCATATCAATAAATTCCGGGTACCGGTGGGCAAGCTTCGTCTGCACCACCTCATATCCCTGCTCCCGGGCATGAATAAGAACGTTGCCGACAAGACGGCTTCTCCATCCGTCATCTTCAAACGCTTCTTCCATGCCGTTCAGCCAGCTGTACCATACGCTTTCATCTTTCGCGTAGCTGATGTCGTAGCCGAGTATTTTCCCTTCCTCCCGCGCTACCTGCACGAGAGACGCCTCTGCCTGTTCGAGAGTCTGGTGCATTGGTTCCATTTTTTCAAAAAGCTGAGCGTGTAAATATAGGATACCCTGCAGCACTTCGCTTGGAGGCATGCCTTCGTATTTTTCTATCTGCATTGTAATTGTTCCTTCCTTCCATCACTAACTTCTACGGCAAGTGTAGCATATGCAGGCACCGTTTATCTTTCCTACCGCCTTTTTCAAGTTCATGTTACCATGTAAAGTGATATGAAAAGACGTCCCGATGCACGAATACATACCAGAACGTAGTTGAGGAGATCGATGAGTCATGGAACTAACATTAAATCTGTATTACCTTTTATTTATCGGCCTGGCATTAAATGCCGCTATTTACGTCATCGCCCGCATTAAACAGCACGGCCGCCGGCACCGGTTCGCCGCAGCGAATGTAACATTTATCGCCTTTTTCTCTGTATTAATTTTAAGCATTGTATTCACCCGCTGGATCGGGCCCGACTTATTCGTCGTAAGCGTCGGCATGATTTTTATGTTCGTTATCGCCGCCCTTTTGGATAAAAAAATAGGGGCAGCCTAAAAGCAGACAGAGGCACTATGCCCTGTCTGCTTTTAGGCTGATAGATAGGTGCTTCGCATGTATCCAGGCATCATATGGATTTACCCTGGAGCCTTTGAATTTCCTGCATTAATAAATTAAGTTCTTCCTGGGCACTGTTTATCGAAGCTGTTAATTTGCCGAGCTCGATATTGGCGGTTTGATACAGGCACTTTGTGAGTTTATCGATAGAGTCAGAATTAGCAATTTTAGCATTGCCTATGGATTGGGACATACAATTTGCAGCTATTTTGAACAGCCTCCTTGAGTCACTTTTTAATTGGATAATCATCTATTAAATGCATGCGATCCATTATATTATACCTATAAATTCCTGTTTATTATAACACAAACCAAGAAAGTTCATAGTAATATAGTAATGAACTGGATTCACAATTATTTTCTTCTCCTGGTGGATAGAAAACAGGCAGAGCCGCTGGGCCCTGCCTGTTTTTATTATGAAATTTTCATCCGCTGAAGGCGCAGGGCATTCAGCACAACAGAAACGGAACTGAACGCCATGGCTGCCCCGGCCACCCACGGAGCGAGCAGGCCGATAGCCGCAATAGGAATGCCGACGGAATTATACACAAATGCAAAGAATAAATTTTCTTTAATGTTTTTCATCGTGGCCCGGCTCATAAGCACAGCATCAGCAGCGCTGTTTAAATCCCCGCGCATCAGCGTGATGTCGGCTGCCTCCACGGCGATATCCGTTCCTGTACCAACAGCCATCCCGATATCAGCTGTCGCAAGCGCCGGTGCATCGTTAATGCCATCTCCGACCATCGCTACGCGCCGGCCTTCACGCTGCAGCCGCGTGACTTCGCTGCTTTTCTGCTCCGGCAGCACGCGCGCAATTACGCGATCGATCCCTACTTCGGCTGCAATGGCGCGGGCAGTCTTTTCGTTATCGCCGGTAATCATGACGACTTCAAGTCCTGCTGCCTGCATGCGTTCCACTGCCCGTCTGGATGTTTCTTTCACTGTATCAGCTACGGCAATCCACCCGGCAAAACGGTCGTTTACTGCGACTCCCATCACTGTTTTTCCCTGATCTTCCATTGCTTCATTTTCTGCACTTTCCGGGATACCTTCCACCCGGCGCTCCGCCAGCCAGACACTCGTTCCGACCACTACAGTACCGGCGTCCGTGGCTGCAAGCACCCCTTTGCCGGGTACTGCTTCGAACGAAGACACCCTCGGCAGCGTAATATTTTTCTGTCCCGCGTCCCGGACAATCGCCTGGGCGAGCGCATGCTCGGAGGATTCCTCCGCGCCGGCCGCGTGCATCAACAGCTCCTGTTCTGTCCAGCCGGCTGCCGGCACAATATCAGTCACTGCCGGCTCCCCTTTTGTAATTGTGCCGGTTTTATCGAGCAGAATCGTCTCTACGGCTCCCGTGCTTTCCAAATACTGTCCGCCTTTAAAGAGCACGCCGTTTTCAGCCGCTCTGCCCGAACCTGCCATAATGGACGTCGGTGTTGCGAGACCAAGAGCACATGGGCAGGCAATAACAAGGATGGCAATGGTCGGCAGAAGCGCCGCTTCAAGCGATCCGGGCTGCACAAAAAGAATCCAGGTGAGAAAGGTCAAAGCCGCGATTCCAATCACAATCGGCACAAACACTCCGGATACCCGGTCGGCGAGGCGCTGGATCTCCGCCTTTCCGCCCTGCGCTTTCTCAACGACCCGCACAATCTGCGATAACGCCGTGTCCTTGCCGACCCGGGTCGCACGCATGCGGATACGCCCGTTTCCATTCACCGTCGCTCCAATCACCGTGTCCCCGGTATCTTTGTCCACCGGAATACTTTCGCCTGTAAGCATGGACTCATCCACAGACGAGCGGCCGTCAATGACCTCCCCGTCCACCGGCACTCTCGCTCCCGGCTTCACATGGACGATGTCGCCCTCCTGAACATCTTCGCTCTTTATTTCTGTTACTTCCCCGCCCCGTTCCACCAGGGCAGTTTCGGCTTTTAATGAAAGCAGCGACTTGATGGCACGCGAGGTGCGACCCTTCGCTTTCGCTTCAAACCATTTACCGAGAAGGATGAGGGTAATAATCACAGCCGAAGTTTCAAAATACAGACCTTCGGACGCATTGCCCGTCAGCACAAAGTATAGGCTGTAAAAATAGGCAGCCGAGGTTCCGAGAGCGACCAGCACGTCCATATTGGCACTGCCGCTCCGCAGTGATTTATAGGCGCTCCGGTAAAACGTGGAGCCGATCACAAACTGAACCGGCGTTGCAAGACCGACCTGCACCCACGGGTTCATCAATGCTTCCGGAGCCCAGAGAAAGGACAGAAATCCGAAATGGGACACCATCGTCCATACAAGCGGGAGGGTCAAAAGCGCAGAAATCAGCAGCTGCCACCCTTTTTTCCGCTGCTCTTTTTCTTTAGGATCCTCCGTCTCTTCTTCGGTTCGTTCGGTTAACCCATACCCTAATTTGTCCACTGCCTGTTCCATATCTTCTACAGAAACTTCCCCGTCCAGATAGTGAACCGTGGCACGCTCCATCGCCAGGTTGACGGTAGCTTCCGACACACCCGGCATTTTATTCAGCTTCTTTTCGACCCGGTTGGCACAGGCTGCACATGTCATTCCGGAGACGTCAAATACTGCTTCGCTGCGACGGACGCTGTAGCCGGTCTGTTCTACTTTTTCTTCCATGTCATGCGGCGATACTTCATCTGGATCATACTGCACCGAAAGCTGTTCGGTTGTTAAGTTAACGGAGGCTTCCGAGACCCCCTCCATTTTCCCTACCTGCTTTTCAATTCTCCGGGAGCAGGCCGCACAGGTCATACCCTCTACGGATGCGTTCCAGTGGGAAAGATTGTTATTGGTTTTCTGCTTTTCCATACCGGCACCTCATTTCCATTGCAGGCTTTCTTTTAATATTATACCCCCGTATAGTATTTAGCAAACAAAACTGTGATAAAAAAGCGGATCGTGGCTGCACGATCCGCTCCTTATTAATTATTTATGCAGATACAACATCATATCCCTGATCATCTATCGCTTCATCAATATCTTTTCGTGAAGTTACTTCAGGATTATATTCTACGTCTACGGCACCTGTATCGAGGTTTACTTTCACGCTGGAAACGCCCTGCAGTTCGCCGACGCCGCCTTCTACCGCAGAGACGCAGTGTCCACAGCTCATTCCTTCCACCTGGATCGTTTCTTTTTTCATTTCAACCATCCTTTCTGTACCTTCATTATATAATACACCTGAGGGGTATTGTCAAAAATCACTTCATCATCCGGCGCATAACGGTCATCAGCTCTTCAATGGATTCTTCGCCTTCGCCCTCTTTAATGGCATTCGCCACACAGTGCGAGGTATGGTCCTCCATTAATGCCAGCGATACTTTGTTGGTTGCAGACTGAATAGCTGCAATCTGGTTTAAAATATCGACACAGTACCGATCGTTTTCCACCATATCGTGAACGCCGCGCACCTGTCCTTCAATACGCTTTAACCGATTCAGCATTTGTTGTTTATTAGGTTGGACGGTCCTTTTATTGCCTGAAGCATGCTCCATACTGTCCACTCCTTCTTATCGCTTATTTACCGCTAGTTTACTAGGTGGAGCGGCGTTAATCAATTTTTATGATTTATGGAAAAGCACAATTTTTGTTTTAATTTTTAAAAATTTTCAATTTAGGGTTGCGTAAAATGAAAGCGTTTTCTATAATAAAGTCATTCTTCCAAAACGTTTCGGAGGCTAATTATGAATACCATAAAAGATATCGCTAAAGCAGCCGGCGTTTCCGTCACTACTGTTTCGAGAGCTTTGAATGGATACAGCGACGTCAATGAACAGACACGCCAGCGTATTCAGGAGATCGCCGAACAGCTGGACTATACGCCAAATCACATCGCCCGCGGCCTCGTTATGAATCGTTCGAAGACAATTGGGCTCTTAACCTCCCAATCCTTTCCGTCCAATCCGAAGGATACGTTCACACTTGATATTCTGGCCGGTGTAAACGAATATGCCAACGAATGCGGTTATGACCTTATCCTGTTTCAATCCCGTCCTACCGGGGACCGTACGTATTACCAAATGTGCCGGGAGCGACAGCTCGAAGGGGTCATCACCCAGAATCTCCCCCATGACCACTCCGCCACCGAAGAATTGGCGGCTACCGGGCTTCCATGCGTATTTATCGACAATCATGTGGAAAGCGGTAACGCAAGCTTTGTCACTACTGATAATGCTGACGGCGCCCGTCAGGCGCTGGTACATTTGATCGGACTTGGTCATGAACATATCGCATTTATTAACGGCCATCATTATGCCTACGTATCCAAAGAACGCCGGAAAGGCTACGAAGAAACACTTCGGGAGTTCGGTCTTCCCTACCGGGAGGAATACGTGCGGGAGGCAGCCTTCGATGAAAAAAAGGCTGAGCAGGAAGCGCTCGGGCTGCTTAAGGCCCATCCGCACATCACCGCCGTCTTTTGCTCAAGTGATTTAATGGCTCACGGGGTCATGCGGGCAGCTCATCATCTCGGGTACGTTCTGCCGCGGGATTTATCGATCGTCGGCTTTGACGATCTCGTACTCGCGGAGTATTTTTCCCCGCCCCTGACCACTGTCCGTCAGGACCGGTACACGCTGGGGCGCAAAGCCTGTGAATTACTTATTGAGAAGATTGAAGGAAGAGATACACCTGCCAGCCTGATAATTCCTGCTTCGTTAACCGTGCGGGAATCCACCGGCATTCCGGTAAGCAGGTAGGTTCTTTCCTGCTTCTCTCTGGCACCCGAAACGTTTCGGATATTTTGAAATCGATTTCACTTAAGGAGGAATAGGCATGAAGAAAGCTGCAGCCGTTACAGGAGCGTTTATAATGCTCACCGGGTGTTCAACTGCGGACATCTCTCCCACTGCTGAGGACGAAGTCACAATTACGTACGCCCGCGGTGTGGATACGACTAACGCCACAGATGCCACGATCAAGGCATTTGAAGAAGAGCATCCAAACATCAATGTGGATGTACGGGAGATGCCGCCTGATACGGGAGAACAGCACAACCAGTACGCTACGATTTTAAGCAGCGGCAGTGATGAAATCGACGTATTTGCGGCTGACGTCGTCTGGCCGGCGGAATTTGCCCAGGCCGGCTATGCGCTTCCGCTCGACCGTCTGATTGAAAGAGACAACGTCGATATTGATGCCCATTTCCCGGCCACTATTGAATCCACCTCCTATAACGGACGGCAGTTTGCCATGCCATCGTATACAGATGCCGGGCTGTTGTTTTACCGGAACGATATTGTAGACGAGCCGCCGGAAACCTGGGAAGAGCTCGAAACGATGGCTGCAGACCTTCAGGGTGAAGAAGGCACCTC
Source organism: Marinococcus sp. LNHM5E3-2.1 (assembly GCF_056034365.1). Taxonomy (NCBI): domain Bacteria; kingdom Bacillati; phylum Bacillota; class Bacilli; order Caryophanales; family Bacillaceae; genus Marinococcus; species Marinococcus sp. LNHM5E3-2.1. Next base: position 136,234 of record NZ_JBQLIB010000008.1, on the reverse strand, counting down.
CTTCGGCTACTCGATGCAGGCTTCCCAGTATGAGGGCCTCGTCACTAATGCCATTGAATACATCGGTGCCTACGGCGGCCAGATCATTAACGAAAATCAGGAAGTAGTCGTTAATTCTCCGGAGGCCATAGAAGGTATCCAAAAAATGATCGATATAACCCAGTCCGACTTTGTACCAAACAACATTCTTAATTTCCAGGAAATTGAAACAGAAAACGCGTTTATAAATGGTAACACCGTTTTTGCCAGGAACTGGCCGTACCTGCTGTCTACTTCCACCGACCCGGAAATCTCCAATATTCCTGACAATGTCGGCTTCACCACGCTCCCTTCAGGCAGCGACGGCACCGCTTCTGCTCTCGGCGGATGGACCACCATGATCAACAAAAACTCCGAAGAAGTTGAAGCCTCCTGGGAATTCGTGAAATTTATGTCCAGTGAGCAGGGCCAGAAAATCGGTGCTCTCGAAGGCAGCCGGGCTCCTACTATTGAGTCTTTGTATGAAGATGAAGACATCCAGGAAGCAAACGCTCTGTTTGCGGATGATGCCTTCGTCGAAACGCTTCAAAATGCAGTGCCGCGTCCAGTCACCGCAGATTATCCGGAAGTATCGGATATTATGCAGATTGAACTTTCGCGGGCAGCGGCAGGAGAAATTACGGCTGAAGAAGCTGCTGCCAATATGGAACGCAAATTGAGCGCCGTTTTGAATGAAGAATAACACGGATTCAAAGGAGGAAGCCCCATGGCTGGAAAACCTGGACGCAAATTTCAATTAAACGAAAAACAATTAGGCTACGCAATGGTCGCCCCGGCGCTCGTTTTGATTCTTCTCGTCGTTATATGGCCCATTATGCTTTCCGGCTGGAACAGCCTGTTTGACTACCGGCTGAATGACCCTACCAAGTCGGAGCGAATCATGAGCGAAAGCCTGAACCTCGAGGAATACGCCGATAACCGGTACCTTGTCGAGCAAAATGTCAATGAGTTAAGCGAGGCTTATCCGGAAGGAGAGGAAACGTTTAACGAAACCTGGGCAGTCGTCCAGGAGCATCATGAAGAGCTTGTGGCTGATGACGCCATGGCTTCAAGCTATCAGGAAGTTAACAGCATGCTGAATGACTACGAGCCGATCACAGATGACAACCTGCGTATCCAATCCATCGACGGCTCGTGGGGCAGCGACTTTGAAGCTGCAATGGATGAACAGATCGAAGCCGTTAATTCCTTACAGCAGCAGGCGGACGGGGACACGGCAGTGGAAATAGGCTATCTTTCCGCCCAGCTTGGCAATCTGCAGGGCTCGGTGCTCTCCTCGAACTTTGTCGGTCTGCAGAATTACGCGGATTACCTGCTCGATGGACGGACCTGGACCGCTTTGACAAATACGACCTTCTTTACGATCGTTTCCGTCGGCGCTGAGCTGATTATCGGTCTTGGTGTCGCACTGCTAATCAACCGGACCTTCAAAGGACGTGGCATCGTCCGGGCTTCGGTGCTCGTACCGTGGGCCATTCCAACAGCTGTAGCTGCCATGATGTGGAGCTATCTGTTCGATGGACAGTCCGGGATTGTCGCTCACTATATGGCAGCGGTTGGCTTAATTTCTGACCCGGGCGCTCTTTTAACGACGGCTTCGGGATCCATGTTTTCCATTATATTCGCAGACGTCTGGAAAACGACGCCTTACATGGCACTTCTTCTGCTTGCCGGGCTGCAGACGATACCAAATACGCAGTATGAAGCAGCAGAAGTCGACGGAGCTGGCAGAATACAGAAGTTCTTCTTTGTAACCCTGCCACTGTTAAAATCAGCAATTCTTGTCGCCCTTCTCTTCCGGACCCTGGATGCCTTCCGCGTATTTGACCTGATTTATGTGCTGACCGGCGGCGGTCCGGCAAACGCCACGGAATCGATTTCCGTTTTTGCCTACAAAGCCCTGTTTGAACAGCAGAACTTCGGTGCCGGCTCTGCCCTTTCCGTCATAGTGTTTGTCTGTGTGGCCATCATCAGCTTTATCTTCGTTAAGCTGCTTGGCTCAGACCTGTTTCCGGAAAGAGCGAAAAAATAAGTGGAAGGAGTGACTGTACATGTTTAAAAACCAAGCCGGTATCCGGTTTTATATCTTCCTGGCTATCTTCGTGTTTCTCGTTATGTTTCCATTCATCTGGATCTTTTTAACTTCCCTGAAGCCCCAGAATGAGTTGACGTCGTTCGCCTGGTTTACATCCAACGCCACACTTGAGTCCTATGCGTCAGCGATTACGACGAGGCCGCTGTTCCGTTACATGCTCAACAGCTTTGTCGTTTCCGGCCTGACTACGGTTTTATCGCTCTTGATTGCTTCGTTTACGGCCTATGCGGTTACGCGGCTGCCTATCCGCGGCAAGACTTTAATTTTAGGCCTTGTGCTGGCCTCATCGATGTTCCCGCCAATTGCGATTTTGTCTCCAATCTTTAACTTTGTGACAGACACGGGACTTCGCAACAGCTACATCGGTCTCGTTATTCCATATATCACCATCAGCCTGCCGCTCGCGATTTGGATTCTGGCCACCTTTTTTCAAAAAATCCCCTGGGAGCTTGAAGAATCAGCCAAGCTGGACGGCGCTACGCCATTTCAGACGTACCGTCAGATCATCCTGCCGCTCGCTACCCCGGGCATCTTTACCACGGCGATTCTTGTTTTCGTCGCCGCCTGGAACGAATATCTTTTCGCTCTGGCGATCAATACCGCTGATGCCTGGCGGACGATCCCGGTCGGCATTTCATTCTATCAGAGCGAATATACAGTCCCATGGGGCGACATTTCGGCTGCCACCGTTATTGTTACGATACCTATCGTTATTCTCGTTCTGATTTTCCAGCGCCGGATTGTTTCCGGGCTTACGAGCGGTTCAGTAAAAGAATAAGCATCACTATATAAAAAGGAGTGGAAATCACATGAAAACAGTAAATATCGGTGTCATCGGGTGCGGAAGCATCGCGAGAAACCGCCACATTCCAGAATATGAAGCAAATCAACATACCACTATCCGGGCCGTCTGTGACCTGGTGAAAGAGCGCGCCGAAGAAACAGCTTCCCGTCTCGGGGCTTCGGCCTATACGGATTATCACGAACTGTTAAAGGATGAATCCATTGAGGCGGTCAGCGTGTGTACATCTAATCATATGCATGCCCGGATCAGCATCGACGCCCTGGCTGCCGGCAAGCACGTGCTCTGTGAAAAACCGATGGCGACAAGCGAACAGGAAGCTGAAGAAATGATCGAAGCTGAAAAACGCAGCGGTAAAAAATTAATGATCGCTCATAACCAGCGTTTCGTGCCTTCACACGTGAAGGCGAGAGAGCTGATTGCAAATGGCGAACTGGGGAAAATCTTCAGCTTCCGGACCACATTTGGACACGGCGGCCCGGAGGGGTGGAGCATCGATGGCAAGGACAGCTGGTTCTTCCGCAAGGAGGAAGCATTTATCGGCGCCATGGGAGATCTTGGAGTGCACAAATCCGACCTGATTCAATTTCTGCTTGATGAGCCGGTGACCCAGGTAGCTGCTTTCGTGGAAAACAACGCAAAGGATAATATTACAGTGGATGATAACGCTGTATGCCTGCTTAAAACAACAGGAGGCTTAATCGGAACCCTCACGGCCAGTTGGGCTTATGTTCCCGAGGAAGACAACTCAACGATCATTTATGGCGAAAAAGGCACCCTCCGCCTTGAAGACGACCCGGTTCATTCGCTGACTGCCCACTATACCAACGGGCATACGGTCCGCTACGAGCTGGGCGGCATTCAGACCAATGACGCCGGCGGCCAGGAAAGCTCCGGGGTGATTGACGCCTTTACTGAAAGCATCATCTCGAACACGGAGGTGCCGGTAACCGGAGCAGATGGAAAGCAGGCCCTCGCTGTTATTCTGGCAGCTCTTGCCTCCAGCGAGCGCGGCCAGTTTGTGACTATTGGGAAGGAAGGTGTTCAGTAATGAAAATCGGCGTTTTCACCGTCCTGTATGCTGATTTGGCTTTTACAGATATGCTCGATAAGGTTAAACGTGCCGGAGTGCAGGCCGTAGAGCTCGGCACTGGCGGCAATCCGGGCAATGATCACGCAGATGTAGACAGGCTGTTAAACAGCGAAGATGCACGCAAACAGTTCCAGGAAGCACTGTATGCCCGGGGCTTAACCGTCAGTGCGCTCAGCTGCCACGCCAATCCGATTTCCCCGGACCCGGCTGAAGCAAAGGATGCGGACGAAACATTCAAAAAAACCGTGCGGCTTGCAAGCCTGCTGAATACTCCGGTCGTTAATACGTTCTCCGGTGTCGCCGGAAGCGACGAAAGCGCCAAGCACCCAAACTGGCCGGTCGCCCCGTGGCCGAGCGCGTATTCGGACATTTACAACTGGCAGTGGGAGCAAAAGCTCATTCCATATTGGAGGGAAGCCGGCAGCTACGCTAAAGAACACGGCGTAAACGTCGGCATTGAGCCTCACGGCGGTTTCCTCGTTCATACGCCGTACACGGTGCTGAAGCTTCGGGAAGCAACCAACGATGCGGTAGGTGCTAACCTTGATCCGAGTCATATGTGGTGGCAGGGGATCGACCCGGTAGCCGCGATTAAAATTCTTGGAAAAGAAGGAGCCATCCACCACTTTCACGCCAAGGATACGTATATCGACCAGGACAACGTCAACATGTACGGCCTCACCGATATGCAGCCTTACAGCAGCGTGCAGACCCGTGCCTGGAGTTTCCGATCGGTCGGCTTCGGCCACGGCATGAAGGAATGGAGCGATATGATCAGCGCGCTTCGGACGTTCGGCTATGACCATGTTGTCAGCATCGAGCATGAAGACCCAATCATGTCACTTGATGAAGGCTTCGAGCGGGCTGTGCAAAATCTGAATTCCGTCAATATTTCCGAGCGTCCGGTCGACATGTGGTGGGCGTGATCCCTCCGTATTAAAAAAGCTGCTCCCCTTACTCAGGGCGGGCAGCTTTTTAAAATAGACGATGCTTGTAAGCATAAACAACTGCCTGGGTCCGGTCCTGCACCTGGAGCTTATGGAGGACACTGCTCACGTGTACCTTCGCTGTTTTCAGGGCAATAAACAGCTCTTCGGCAATTTCCATATTGGTTTTCCCCTCTGCAAGCAGCCGCAGCACCTCAAGCTCGCGTGCGGTCAGCTCCTCATGCAGTTCCCTTTGATCCCGCCGTTTCATGTTTGTCATCAGCTTTCCCGCTACTTCCGGCTCCAAAATCGACTGCCCGTCGTGTGTTTTCCGAATCGCCGCTGCGATCTCTCCGGCCCGGGAGGTTTTTAAAATATAGCTAACCGCTCCCGCTTCAAGCACAGGGTACACCTTTTCATCATCGATAAAGCTTGTAACAATAATAATTTTGGCTGCCGGCCAAGCCTCCATAATTTTCTCTGTCGCCTCAATGCCGTTCATATCATCCATCACCAGATCCATGAGGATAATATCCGGCCTAAGTTCCAGAGCCAGCCTGACCGCTTCCCGGCCGCTTGAGGCTTCAGCGGTTACTTCCATATCCGGCTGCGTCGATAAATACGACGTAACCCCAATACGAACCATTTCGTGGTCATCTGCAAACAGGATCGTAATCATACCTCTTCCCCCTTCGACAGCCAGGGCACTTTAACATCGATGCGGCTGCCCTCTCCCGGCAGGCTCACTAAATGAAAGTGTCCGCCGATTTCCTCGGCCCGTTCCTTCATCGTACTCAGCCCGTAGCTGTCCGGTTTTTCTTCCTCCATATAAAACCCGACGCCGTTGTCCTGGACACGTAAAATAATAAATTCTTCGCGCTGCAGCAGCGATACCTTCAGCTCGGTCGCCTTCGCGTGGCGAAGCGTGTTGGAAATGGACTCCTGGCTGATCCGAAACAGCTGGTCCTCCACTCCCTTTTCAATTGGAAACGGTTCAATCACCTGCTTGATCTGCAGCGGCACCTTCGCCGTCAGATCGTTCAGCAGCTGCGTGATTCCCTCCTGCAGCGATTGTTTATTCAACGCCGCCGGCCGCAGATGAAGAAGCAGCGCCCGCATTTCAAGCTGGGACTGGTTAATCATCCGCTCGATGGTCTGCCATTCCTTCGAAACCTCTCCCATGCCGGACCGCTCATTAACCGCAGATATCATCATGGAAGCCGCAAACAGCTGCTGGCTGACCGAATCATGGAGCTCCCGGGCAATCCGGTTCCTTTCTTGCGCAATAACCTCCTGCAGGCTCTTTTCCCGGTCCTCGGCCCGTTCTGTGGCCAGCTTCTGCCCGCGTTCCGCCTGCCCCTGCAGCTGACGTTCCACCGCTTCAAGCTCTGTGCGCAGCTCTTCTACTTCCCGGTACATCTCCGCCGGCCAGATATTTTTAGGGCTTCCTCTGCTCAACCGCTCCAGCACAGCCTGCAGCTGCTGCCAGCGGGCATTCCATGCCCGGAGCGTTAAAAACCCGAGAGCGGTGCCAAGCAGAACGATCAGTACGACAAGCAAAAAGCCATACGGCAGGCCACTCATGGTTTGTCCCATCAGCACGTCCCACATGTCAAAAGGCAGCAGCAAAAGAAGCGGAACGACGGTGGAGACGCTGATGAGAAAAGCCGTAGCGATCCCCCACCCGGCTGCTTTCACAAAGCTGTTCATCGCCGCTCCACCTCCAGATCCCCGCTGATAAGCGAGGTGAAAATATAAAGCGTGGAAGCTTCCTCATCTGTCGCAGGAGCGTGATAAGTGATCGTCTGGTTCCACCGCTTTGCTTCTTCTTTCCCAAACAGGCGCACGCGTCCGTACACTGTACTGTGGCGGATAATCACGTTCACTTCGTACGGCACATGGACAGTTACTGAGCCAAGGCCGTGACGGACGATAACCACCGCCTGCGCCGGCAGAACTGTATTGGTGGCATCAACAATTTTATCGCCCACGCCGCCGATCACGTTAATGTCCTTCCAGTGAAACGGCTTCCGTCCGACCTTCTCCCGCCCCCACAGACGGTTGCCAAGCAGCTGTTCCCGCTCATAATTTTCTACCCTGCCGGCCAGCTCTTCCACCTCTGCCTGTTCTTCGACAGGCTCCCTGGACGACCGGCGTATCTGCAGCAGCAGCAGAACAAAAAAGGCAATTACCCAGAACTGTACAGCCCAGAGAGTGACCGCTGTAAGGCCCAGGCCGATCCACCCGATCCACCAGAAAATGGCTGAAAGTGTCCGCCTTTTCGTCCGCTTTCCAATAAAAATAAACAGGGCGAAAAAGAAGAGCACAGGCACTAAACCAGCTCCGTGCGAAAAAAATTCCAGTATGAACAGGAGGATTCCCGTAAAAAACACGAATTGTATCATCTTCGTTGATATATGGGAAAACATAGGAACCCTCCTTTGCTGTTTATGTAAGTTAAAAATAGAGACGCCCTGGTCAGCGTCTCTATTTTATCACGCTTTTTCCTGCCCCGCCTCTGTGTTCCGCTTTTCAAGACGGGCTACCCTTTCGTCGAAGGTGGAATGCTCGTACTCCTGCTGATGATGCTGCTCCATACTTTCTAAATACTGTTCCACTTCTTTAAAACGTGCTTCCGGTTCGCGGCCGCTCTCCTCGTATAGTTTAGAGATATTGTGATTGGCCCGGGCTACATTTTCCCGCCCCATCCACTCCATCCGTTTCAGACGCATATCCTTCAGCTTATACACCATTTCCTGATGCCGCCTCTCGAGTGTCTGCAGCTGCTCTTCTGCTTCTTTTTTCATCGTGGCAAGCTTTTGCGCCCGTTCACCGTACTGTTCAATTTCCCTCAAAGCAATCTCATACAGCTCGTTCTCTTCGTAATGCTTTACCACCGCGGCCTGCTGCTTACGTTTATCAAGCATCTTTTCTGCTTCGTCCTGTTCGTGCTGAAATTCTTCAACCAGCCTGCGCTGACGGTCTGTAAGCCTGCTTACCTTTTCCGTTTCGCGCTCCGCTTCTTTAATATAGCGGTTGAGCGAAGCGATCGGATTGTCTGTTTCCTTTTTCATGTTCCACCGCCCCCATTCCTGTTCGACATCCTCCTTGAACTGCTGCCAAATGCCCGCCATGGCTCTTTCCTCCTTTTTTATCTGCGCTTTAGTTTTTTCCATTCTTCTTCAAAGCCTGTGAACGGATCTTTCGTTCTGGTCCGGCGGTCAATATCCACTTCATCATCACTCCATTTTTTCACGCTCCAGTATATAGCGTACAGACCGAGAAGAGCGATGACTGCATAGATGTTGGTGAGCGCAAGCAGTATCGCTGCAATGCCCACCACTACCCAGAAAACCCTAGCCGCAGTGGACGTGCTTTCCTGAAACTGGCGGTAGACGATATACGCCAGTGCTACTCCAGCTGCGAGCAAGAGCAACGGCCCGAGGTTCGACAAAACGACAATTGCTGCGACTGTAATGAGTGCTGCTAATCCGATTTTTTTCCACATGGTATTTCCCCCTTCCTGTACTTCTATCTTACGCCGGTTTCCCGGCTTCCGGGAGCAGCCCGGGGTCTATCTTTTCTACGCCTCAAGGCGTATTTACCATAAAAAAACACCCTTTCTGTATAAAAGGGTGTTTACGCCTGGCTCTGCTGCCCTGCATTTTCAAGGGCCTCGATTGTCTTCTTTTTAAATTCATCGTCGACCGGACGACCGTCCGGACTCGAATAATTCAGCTGATTTTTCGCTGGGAGGTAAACATATCCCAGTGCTTCAAGCTCCCCGCAAAGTCCCGCCGGCAGCCTGCCGGACCCAGTCTGCCGTATAAAATGCTCTGTTACCGAGACTGTGACCTCTGTATCCGTCGATCCGGTGTTCAGTACAAATAAATCGTCCTCATTCTGCTTAATCCATTTTCCTTTGGAGAAGAGCGAAAATGTCGATGCTTCGAGGGCGGAGATGCCGCTGAGATTCACTCGGTACACGTCATTAATAACCTGCCGCACCATTTCACCGGACGGAGGGGACGGCAGCCGGGCGAGTGCATAATCAAGCAGTTCCTCTTTGCCGGCGGCCTCCCATTCTTTTTCAGTCCATGCTGCAAAAACAGATTGTGATCTCCGGGCCCCAGGGGCTTCCGGGTCCGCGGCAATACTCTTCAGGGATATGTCAAAAATCTCCGAAACAAGGCGTTCCACCACAGCCACGGTGAGTTTGTTTTCATTTTCCACTCTTTCATCCATCTGTTCAGCTTTTATACTCATACCAGTTCCTTCTTTCAACTTGATATGTAAACGATCCGACATTTTTTGTTCACTCGTTTCTTACCAGTCGGAATCCAATAGACTTCAGCGCTGTTTCCAGGCTTTTTTCGATCATAATATTTTCGCCGAGAATATCTTTTCGTATATCCTGAACAGCCATGTCCGGGCGGACGCCGGTTAGAATAGGGTCAATGCCCATCAGCTTCAGCGCCTGAATGACCTGGGAAATATACGTGGTGAACGTTTCGTTAAAAGCCGAAACACCAGACACATCGATCATAAAATAGTCGTATTTCCCGCCGTACACTTCCTGCAGTACTGTTTCCATCAAACGGTTGGATCTTGCTTCATCCATCGCCCCTACGAGCGGGAGCACAGCGATCCCTTCGCCTATCGGCACAATCGGGTACCCGAGCACCTCTATTTTTTCATCCATGCGGTCTACGCGGATCAGATAGCTCAATAAATTACCAAATGTCTGCATCAGCGAAATTTCTTCCTTCTTAAATTCACGCGGCTCGCGGTTCAATACGCACAGTGTGCCAAACGGGCCGCCGTCCTGGTCTTTAATGTACACGCCCAGAAAAGTATGTACATTGAAATTTTTCGGCATCAGCAGTTCTTTGGTTTCTTCATTACTCACTGCATCGGAAAAGTGAAAATACTCCTGATCATCATTTTTCAGCACGTATTGACAGAACGATGCTTCGTGCTCCACTTTCATTCCTTCAGAAACAAGATCATCCCCGCGGTTGTTGTAAGCACTCAATACGTCCATATAAGTATCTTCTTTTTTTGCAATATAAACAGAGTCCACCTGAAGGGACTCAGCGATCACGCTCATGATTTCTTCAGCCATCTCTTCAATGGAGAAAGTGTACCTGCTTGACGGCCCTGATGTTAAACTCACTTTTTCCCCTCCTGTTACATGAAGCTGATTTATATTTATTCCCTCTTTTGTTTTTAACTAATCTTTTTGTAAACACATTATGCCACCGATGAGTCTTTTTTAACAGGACTTAACCTGTAAATTTTTCTAATTTCAGTATTTTCTTGTTTCCTGGAAAAGTGTTCGTATAAAATATAAGAACAAACGTTCGTATATATGGTTTACTTTTTATCTTGAAGATGTCTTTTATAAACAACAGGGGTAAGGAGAGGAGGCATCTATGACACATTCATCATACGCTGATTCAAAAAGAGAAGCATGGGAAGCTTTCAAAGAGAAAAATCATTCGTTCCTGCGTACCCGGCTCATCCGCGAATTTCTGGAGGATGCTGTGCACCAGCAGCTGTTGAAACAGGCTTTAAACGATGATGCTGCCTGGGCACACAAAGCCATTGACCTATCTTTTAAGCGTTACTACCAGGATGTGGTCTGGCGTTCTTATATGTTAAAAACCCTGCACTGGGAAGCAATCCGCTACGATCGTTACCATCGCCGGCGCCAGCATCGGACTCCTCTGTCCGACCAGGAGGCCCTGTTTGAAGAAACCGGTTCATTTTACAGTGAGGACTCAGAGCAAAGCCTTGAAGAAGAGCTGCACCATTATCCGGTCTGGCTCGGCTTTCGTTCGCTGACTCCGTACCAGCAGTGGATTTTTTCTAAAAAATACAGCTGCGGGTGGAAGGATACAGACATTGCCAGCCACCTTCAAATCAGCCGCCAGGCAGTGTCAAACGCTCACCGAAAAGGTTTGAAGACACTTCGTTTTTATGCCGGGAAACGGGAGGAGCAGTGATGCACATTATTGATTCCAGTGCCGTTGTCGAACTGCTGGCCAATGTCGGCTTCCCTATCATTGTAACGTTTTATCTGCTTTTGCGGATTGAACAGCGGATTGAGCATTTGCGCCGGGATGTAAACCGTCTGGCTTGCTCTTCACCAAAAAAGGAGGAAACGATGCATGAGGACTAATAACCGGATCACAAAAAATCAGCGCATGAGCGAGGAAGCGCTGTATGAAGAGCTTCAAAAATTCGAACCATTCATCCAGCAGGCGCTCCGTCAAACTTCCTATCAGGAGCGTGAGGATCTTCAGCAGGAGCTCCGCCTGAAATGCATTGAAAAAATACTCACGTATGAACCGCCGGAAGTACCCGGCTTCTGGGAGTACAAACGCCGCTATGAGCAGCAGATGGACGAATAAACCGGCTCGCTCCATAAAAAACAACCGGTCCGGCCTTCAGCCGGACCGGTTGCTACATATGTGCTATTCCATGTTGCTATGACACCTGGCCATTTGCTCGTAGTTAGCTTCCCCGTGTGCATGGGCAGCAGCAATAATCAGACCGTCCAATATTAAATGCAAACTCTGATCGAACTGATTTCCCGGGAAATCATTATTTATTGTCTTATTTATAGTATTTTCTCTTGTTATCACCGGCTGTATTTCCTTGAATTGCAAACGCTTTATTATTTTTTTGCTTTTCGTAATCGGTTCCAGGGTTTACCTTTATCCAAATACTTCGTATACTGGTGAAGCTGCAATTAATTAGCATGCTAATTAAATTCAAAAGGAGCTTTCTTTTTTATGGAATCAGACCAGCTTATTCATATGATTCATCAGCGGTCGCGTACACTTTCGAACACGCTAAACGAAACGCTTGCCCCGTTTGGGCTGTCCCATGCGCAGTATATGATTATGTATGTGCTTGATACCGGCGGTCCGGCCACCCAGACGCATATGCGGAAATATCTGCAGGTGGAAGCACCGACGATTGCCCGTACCATCGCCACGATGGATCGCAATGGGTGGATAGAAAAACGTCCCGGCGCAGACCGGCGTACGCAAGTCATCCACCTTACCGACAGCACGAAAAAAATACTGCCCGAAATTAAAGAACGAGTTGCAGAGGCAGAGAAGCGTTCGCTCGCTCGGCTGTCAGATCAGGACCGGGAAGTTCTGCATGAGCTGCTTGGAAAAATTACGAACGAAAGGAGCGGGAAACAGTGAGCCGTCATGACCATCCCATCTGGACGAAGGATTTTATTAGTATCACGATTACCAATTTCATGGTTTTCACCGTATTCTATTCTCTTTTAACTACACTTCCCCTTTTTGTTACCGGCAGCCTCGGCGGAACCAGTGCCCAGGGCGGGCTCATCGTCACGATTATGCTCGTTGCTACGATCATCACCCGGATATTTGCCGGTAAGATCATGGAAAAAACCGGGCGTAAACGGGCGCTGGTCTGGGGAGCCGCTGCGTTTGTTCTCTGTACTTTTTTATACCTTTTTATCGATACGTATACGGGGCTGCTGCTGCTCCGGTTTGTGCACGGCATTCCTTTTGGCATTTTGAGCACAGCTACCGGCGCTATCGCTGCAGATGTTATCCCAAATGAGCGACGCGGGGAAGGCCTCGGTTATTTCACGACCTCCATGAATGTCGCCGTCGTCATCGGCCCCTTCATCGGACTGACACTGATACAGTTTGCTCCTTTTGCCCTTTTATTTATACTGCTCGGCATATTTATGATCGTTGGAGTCTGGTGCGCAGCCATTGCCCGGGATCCAGGAATTCCTGCCGCACCGCACACTGAAAAAAAGAAGCTATCCATTCATGATTTTATCGAACTGCGGGCGCTTCCAATTGCTTCTATCGGACTGCTTGCTTCTTTTTCCTACGCCGGCGTCATTTCATACATGTCCCTGTTTGCCGAAGCCATGGGTCTGATCCAGGTATCTAGTTTCTTTTTTCTTGTGTTCGCTGTGGTCGTCATTGCTTCCCGTCCGGTGGCAGGTCCGTTATTTGACTCCCAAGGGCCGGGCACTGTTCTGTACCCCTGTCTGCTGATTTTTGCCATCGGCCTCGTAACACTCAGCTTTACCACCGCCGGGTGGATGCTGCTGTTGTCTGCCGCTTTGATCGGCCTTGGCTACGGAACGCTTCTTCCTGGTTTTCAAACGATGTCCATTCAGGCGGCCGAGCCGCACCGAAGCGGGCATGCCACCGCTACATTTTTTATTATGTTTGACTCCGGCATCGCTCTTGGCTCCTTTTTTCTCGGGCTTTTAGTGAATGCTGTCGGCTATCAGTATTTGTATCAAATTACGGCAGGCATTATACTGCTGACGATTGGGGCTTTGTATTTGTATTTCCGGACATCGTCGGTGTATGCCTATGAAGAAAAGAAGGCCTGACCCCTATAATATTACGTATATAAAAAAAGCAGGAGCTCTCCTGCTTTTTTTGTGTTACATATGATGATCACGCATTTTTTTATATAACGTTGTCCGGTGGATGCCAAGCTTTTTGGCAGCTTCTGTCTTATTGCCGTTTGCTTCTTCAAGTGCCTGCTTAATCATGGTCTGCTCCTGGGCCGATTTCTGGTCCTTCCAGTTTGCTGCGTTCGCGCTTTCGGTCCGGGCTGCCTGAGCGGGCTTTGCGGCCTCGCGGGCTTTCACAGAAGAGATGGGAAGGTCTTCCGTACGTATTTTCCCGCCATCGTGCATCGCAGAAAGCTGCTCAATAACATTCATCAATTCCCGGATGTTCCCCGGCCAGTCATACTGTTTCATGGCTTCCATAGCTTTATTTGTTATTTTCAGCGGCTTCACACCCAGCTCAGTGGAAAAATGCGTATTATAGTATTCCACCAGAAGCGGGAGATCTTCGGTCCGCTCGCGGAGCGGCGGGAGGCCTACGGGTACCACATGCAGTCGGTAATACAGGTCCCGGCGGAATTTCCCCTCCTCCACCAGCTGTTCAATATTTTCATTAGTAGCAGAAATGATCTTCATGTTTACCGGAATCGGGGCTGCGTTGCCAATCTTACGTACATACGAATCTTCAAGCACGCGCAAAAGAGCTGCCTGCATCGCCATAGACATATTGCCTACTTCGTCGAGAAACAGTGTGCCTTCATGAGCTGCTTCAAGCAAGCCAACAGCACCCTGCTGGGGCTGCATTGGGACTTCTTTTCCGAATAATTCCTCTTCAAGGTTAGCGTCCGGGATGGAGGCACAGTTCACTGCCACAAATTCTCCTGTTCTGCCGCTTTCCTGATGAATCGCCTGGGCAAACAATTCCTTGCCTGTGCCCGTTTCCCCGGAAAGCCAGACGGGGGTTTTCGTTTTAGCAGCCCGTTTCGCTGTTTGGATCGCCCGGTGAATCTCTTCATTTTCCCCTATGATACGCCGGAAGGAGGCAATGGAGGGCCGGAAGGTAGGGGAAGAAGCCGTTTCAGACGTATGTAGCTCTTTTAACGCTTTTTCCGTCCAGACACCGGTGACTCTCCCTTTTTTGTTAACGACTGCGATTGGCGGATACTGCTGTTCCCATGATTCCGGAATCTGTCCTTCCGTAATCTGGGAAACTTCTAAGATCCATCCGTCCTTAATTTTTTTATCAAGGCTTTTTTCCTTGTAGATGTGATTCCACACTTTTGTTTCATCGAGAACACCTACTGGGCGGCTGTCTTCATCCACTATCACGATTGCGTCTTTTTCTCCGTTCTTCCAAACCTTCAACACGTCAGACACTTCCGTTTTTGACGCCTCGAGCATTTGTGGTTCTACTACGAACTGTTTCCAGTATTCTACCTCTGCCACACTCCCTCATCCTTCCTGTTATGAATTATTACCCCACTATTCCCTCCTGCTTCCCGAAAGAAACAACAGCTTTACTTCAAAGACAATTTTCTAATCTTTACGTAAAAAACGCCCCTCCCTATTCAGGAAAAGGCGTCAGCTGGTTCAGTTAAATAGTGAACAGGGAACTGTCTTTATTATCAAGAAGGTCTACAGCTTTGGCGTTGCTTACCAGCTGCTCCGGCGTTTTGCAGCCGGGGATGACAGCATCCACACTTGAGTTGGCCAGGCACCAGGCAAGGGCCCACTGGGCAAGAGGCACATCATCCGGCAGACTCTCCTTGAGCCGCAGGGCTTCCTGAAGGGCTGCTTCCTGCTCATTTTGTGGATGACGGTGGCGGACATCATTCTCTTCAAAGGAAGCTCCAGGTGTATATTTTCCGCTCAAGTAGCCGCTCGCCATCGGGACTCTGGCGATAACACCGAGATTCTGGCGGTCACATTCCGGAAAAGCATCCTCGGCGTTGTTACGGTCAAGACGATTGTACACGAGCTGTATCGTTTCTGCACCGACAGCTTCTGCCTGCCTGATCTGACTCATGTAGTCCTGTTTTTTCACGGAAAGGCCAAGATGACGGATCTTGCCTGCTTTTTTCTGTTTATCGAGCATCGTCCACAGCTTATCATCCTGAAACTCTTCGTCTGTGCCCGAATGAAACTGGTAAAGATCAATGTAATCTGTCCGGAGCGCCCGGAGGGAGGCTTCGAGCTGCTTTTGCACATCCTCCGGATCATAGTGCCGGGTCCGGTCATTCGGCCCATGAAAATGATGGCCGAATTTGGAGGCTACAAACCACTGGTCGCGGTCCTTTTGAATGGCTGTGCCGGTGAGTTCTTCCGCAAGATGGTCCCCATAGCATTCAGCGGTATCAATAAAATTAAGGTTTTCCGTTCTTGCTGCTTCAAACAGACCGTCGACTTCTTTCTGAGTAAAGGTTTTCCCCCATTCACCGCCGAATTGATATGTTCCAATACCTACGGCAGAAACCTCTTCGTTTGTTTTTCCAAGCGTGTTGTATTTCATGAGCTCTTAACATCCCTTTCTGCTTCTTTTATGCCTGCGGTCGTCTTACGCACTTGCAGCTCCGGATTTAAAATAACGGTTCGCGTCGTTTCGTTTTTGCCGCCGATCCGGTCCACAAGCATCTGGGTCACCAGCCGCCCCATTTCAAGGATGGGCTGCGCTACTGTAGTCAGTGGCGGATCACTCAGCGTAGCAATAAATGTATCATCAAAGCCGACAACCGACAAATCCTCGGGCACCCGGCGTCCTGCTTCTTTGCCTGCCTGAATACAGCCGATCGCCAAAAAGTCATTCAAAGCAAAAACTGCGGTAATATCCGGCTTCTCCTGCAGAATCTGGCGCATGGATTGTTTAGCATCGTCAATCGAATTATTGCCTTTTACAATCACTGCTTCCTCCCGGTTTACCCCGTGCTCGTCGTACGCTTCGTAAAAGCCCTTCAGCCGCTCTGTATCACTCGAATTATTCATCTCGCCTACAACAAAAGCAATCCGGGAATGTCCTGCTTCGAGCAGATGCTTCGTAGCCGCGTATCCGCCCCGGTAATCATCAACGAGCACCGTGTCTACGTTAATCTCGGAAGCATCTCTCGCCACGAGCGCGAGGGGAATGTTCTGTTTCATAAAATCCTGCAGCGCTTTCGTGTTTTGTATGCCTGTTCCCAAAATAATACCGTCCACTCTTTTTTGATTCAGCCACCACAAATATTGAATTTCTTTTTCTGGATTATTGTCGGTATTGCATATAACAACATTGAACCCGCCGGCATGCCCTGTATCTTCCACGCTTCTCGCAAGCTCGGCAAAAAAGGAGTTGGCAATATCAGGAACCAGCAGACCGATCGTATTCGTCTGCTTTCCTGTCAGGGCAGAAGCCACCGTGCTCGGTTGATAATCAAGCTCATCCATAATAGCGAGCACCCGCTGTTTGGTTTTCTCCCCTATTTTTCCTTTGTTGTTAATCACCTTTGACACTGTAGCGATCGAAACTTCGGCCCGCTCAGCGATGTCGTAAATTGTCGGTCTCATTTTATCTTCCTCATTTTTGTCGTTTCGTTTATTATAAATCCTCCGTTCCTTCCTATCCACCGGGAGAGCCTTTTCTTTTAAGCTTTCTGGCCCAGGAGAAAACAAAATTCACTGCGAACCTCCGGAAGTGCAGGCTCCCTGAAGCAGAAAAAAGCATTTCGATATTCACTCGAAATGCCTTCGTTCGTTTATCTGCCGGCTTTTTCCCCGTATTTTTCCAGGATCCTGTCCATCGTTTCATCCAGATGATCCTTCGCCATTTTCGCATATTTATACGGCGGGGCAACGTCTGGATCCTGTTCTGCTTCTACTACTGTCCATCCCCGGTAGCCCCGTTTCATCAGCTCTTCAAGGACAGGCGCAAAATCGATGCAGCCGTCGCCGGGAACGGTGAACAGGCCTTCGAGTACAGCTTCCCGGAACGTCAGGTTTTCTTTAATCGTCCTGTTCCAAATGTCTTCCCTTACGTCCTTGTAGTGTACGTACTTAATGCGGTCGTAGTAGCGCGTCAGCTGATCCATCGGGTCGTAGTTGCCGAAAAAGGCATGTCCGGTATCATACAGCAGCGATACAGCATCCTTGTCGGTTTCTGCCATCAGGCGGTCTACGTCCTCGCGTTGTTCTACAATCGTGCCGGCATGCGGATGATACACGAGCTCGAGTCCGTATTTTTCCGCGATGCGCCCGGCTTCGTTCAAGCCGTCCACCATGCTTTTCCACTGTGCTTCTGACGGTGCTGTAATTTTTGCTTTGTCAGGATCATCTTTATCCCAGTGCATCGAGTTGCCCATTTCACACACAATTACGTATTCGCAGTCCATGTCTTTCAAAAACCGGACCCATTCTTCGAAATCGCGGACTTCCTGCTCCTTATGCTGCAGATTGGAAAACTGCGTGCCGACGAATTTACTGGCAAGCGTAATATCGTGCGCTTCGAGAATTGCTTTTAATTCGTCAAGGTTACGTGGAAAGGTGCGACCCATTTCCGTCGCTTCGTACCCGATTTCCCGCATCTCTCCTAAAATCTGATCCAGTGAATAGTGGTCTCCCAGCCCCGGAATATCATCATTCACCCAGCTGATAGCTGCAATTCCGAGATGGAACTCGTAGTTCCCAAGCCCCGCCATATGCTGCACCCCTTTTCTTATCATTTCGTTATATTTTCCATGTCTATTTAGTCGGTATAAACTTTATCCTGGTGAACATCCTTCATATAAATGCGTTCTCCGTTGTGTTTAAATGATTCGGTGGCCGCAAGCGCTACCTGCATATTAATTTTGGAATCCAGTGAAGTGACCCTTGGCTCTTCAACTCCTTTGACGCATTTAATAAATTGTTCGAGCTCGAGAATATACGCTTCCCGGAACCGTGTCTGGAAATTTGGCACAATCTCGTGGTTGCTTCCCGAGCTGCTTTGCACTGTCACATCGCTGTTGCGGAGCGAACCGACAAAGATCGCTCCTTCGGTGCCGATAATCTCTGCCCGAATGTCATGGCCGTACGGAGACGTTCTGCTGGCTTCTACATCCCCGGCTCCTCCGTTTTCAAATTCCAAATACGTAATCGCCTGATCGACATCTCCGTATTCTTCCATGAAGGAATTGATAAGAATGCGGCCGTGGCCGGAAACTGAAGAAATTTCCGAGCCCATTAAATACCGGGCCATATCGTAGTCATGAATGGAGCAGTCCAGAAATATGCCGCCGCTGTTTTTAATGAAAGAGGCAGGCGGTGAGCCGCTGTCTCTGGAGAAGCCTTTAAAATAAATCGGTTTGCCGATTTCTCCGGCTTCAATACGCTCCTTGGCATCATGAAAACCAGGGTCGTACCTTCTCATGAAGCCGACCTGGCAGACAACGCCGGTCTCTTCAACGACTTTGATCACCTCTTCGGCTTCTGCCACCGTGGAGGTCAGCGGCTTTTCCACAAAGATCTGCTTGCCGCTGCGGGCGGCTTTTGTAATCATGTCAGCGTGCGTACTGGTCGGCGTTACAATCACTACCGCGTCCACTTCCTGATCGGCAAACACTTCTTCAGGGTCAGACGTCCAGCGTTCCACCCCAAGCTGTTCAGCCACCATTTCGGCATGCTCGGCAAGTGGATCACACACCAGTATCAGCTCGGCTCCTTTTACTTTGTTCATCATGTTGCTTGCATGAAACAATCCCAGCCGTCCGAGTCCGAGCACCGCTACTCTTATATCGTTCTGTGCCATTTGCGCACCTCCTGTGTTTTTCCTGTCCGCCTGACTTAGCTGCTCTTCTTTATGGCCTCTGGCCACTCCTTTTCTCTTTACCTTAAGAAATTACTTTATTTAACCGGTCGGCAATATTTATTTCTTTACCGGTTTTAGCACTTTCATAAATGCTTGTTAACAGGAAGGTTGATTTGTACGCTTCCTCTGCATTTACCGGCGGTTCTGTACCGTTGACCAGAGCATCAATGAACAGCCGGTTTTCTTCTTCATATCCCCATTTTTTACTGACAGGCATAAGGTGGTAATCCGAGGAATCAATCTCCCCTTCAAGGCCGCAGGCAATTTTCACCGTTTCGAGTTCAGCGGTTGACGCCGTACTGTATTTGCCGTAAATTTCAATCGCTTCAAACGGGAAGCTCCATCCGGAATGGGCGAAGGTGTTGAACGTCATGACCAGGCCGGATTCAAAGGTTAAAAGAATCGCAAAGTTATCAAGCTCGCTGTCTGACACGGCCTGTGTTGCTTCGCATTTCACTTTCTTTATTTCCCCGAAATAATAGCGGCAGAGATCCATCAAATGAAACGGCGTTTCATATAAAAAGCCTCCAGTCTTCGTTGGATCTGAAGTCCAGGCAGGATGCAGCAGCTCTCCCCGGTTCATTTTGAAATGGGCGGAGTACGCATCCAGCTGCCCCGAATCCATGTAGCTTTTAATTTTTTTATACACATAGGCATACCGGCGGTTCATGCCAAGATTGTAGCAGCCTTTAGACTCCCGGGCGGCATCGCGTATCTGTTTTGCTTCTTCCTCCGAGGTGGCCATTGGCTTTTCGCTGAAGACGTTTACATTATTCTTCAAACAATGAAGAACCGGACTGACATGCATCGTGTTTGGCGTGGTGACGTAGACCGTGTCCACACCAAGTGCAATCAGCTCCTCGATGGAGCCCGCTGTTTGAACTTCCGGGCCTGCTTCTGCGGCCAGCTCCTTCGCCTTTTCTTCAAAAATATCAGCAATTCCAACGATTTCGACCCGTTCATCCTGCTTTAAAAGAGCAGCATGCACTGCAGCGATGTGCCCCGCTCCCAGTATTCCAACCTTTACTTTATCCACGACCTAGAACCTCCTGCACTGTTTTTTATAGTTATTATAATTGTTTTTGAGTAAGCGCTTAACTTATGTTTATACTATCGTTTCCTTTCAGGTAATTCAAGGGGTAAACGGAAAAAATGTAAGCGATTTATCAAAAAGATAATTTCCAGTTAAAAAAAGCGTCCAAAGCCGGGGCTATGAACGCGTTTAACCATTTAATATTTCCGGGCATGCTGCAGCTGCTTTTCTTTTTCTTCAAAGGACTCCCGTACGCTTTCACGCTCAGAAACCTCTGAAACTCCGACGTGCCACCAGGATTCATAATCCCCGGTCATCGTCTTCGGCAGCACCTTTACATCAATCAGCGTAGACTCCGTCTGCTTTTTCGCGTCAGCGATAGCTTCTTTCAACCCTTGCTCTGTCGTGACCCGGTACGTTTTCAGGCCGTAGCCTTCAGCTACTTTCGCATAGTCAATGTGCATCACACTGCCGCACATTTCATCCTTTGCTTCATCACGATGGCGAAACTCTGTGCCAATGCTCTGCATACCGTTGCCCATCTGCAGATTATTAATGCAGCCGTAGCCGGAATTGTCGAACAGCATCACGTTAATTTTTTTGTTTTCCTGGACGCTTGTAATCATTTCCGAATGCAGCATCAAAAAGCTGCCGTCCCCGACCATGGCGTATACTTCCTTGTCGGGCTCTGCGAGCTTGGCCCCGAACGCCCCGGAAATTTCATAGCCCATGCAGGAATAGCCGTATTCCATGTTGTACCGGTATTTCTGGCTAGACTCCCAAAGGCGCTGCATGTCGCCAGGCAGACTTCCGGCCGCTCCGACGGCTACAGCGTCTTCATCGATTTCCCGGTTCACAATACCAAGTGCTGTCGTCTGCGCCAGATCCGTGCCAAGCACTTTACGGTACTCCTGCAGCTCCTCATCAAGATGACCGGCGATTTCCGGCGTAAATCCTTCTTCTGTGTAGCGGACAGAATAAAGCCTCTCTTTTTCCCTGGCCCAGGCCGCCTTTGCCTCTTCAGTCTCTTTTTGAAATTCAGACGTATAGTCCCCGGTTTCGTTTACCAGCGCGTCAATTACGGCCTGCGCATCCCCGATCAGCGGAGCAGCATCCATTTTCACCCCGTGAAATTCTGACACGTTAATCGAAATAAATTCGACATTTTCATCCCGGAACAGCTGCTTCGAGGAGGTGGTAAAGTCGGCCAGGCGGGTACCTACTGCAATAATAACGTCCGCCTTCGGAGCAAGCGTATTCGCTGCCAGGTTACCGGTTACACCAAGACCTCCGACATTCCACTCATGCGTACTTTCCACCGCGCTTTTTCCGGCCTGCGTTTCTGCAATCGGCACGTTCCAAGCCTCGGCCATTTTTTTCAGGCTTTCTCCTGCTTCGGAATAACGCACGCCTCCGCCGCAAATGATGAACGGACGCTTTTTGCTCCGGATTAAAGCTGCTGCTTCCTTCACCGAACGTTCATCCGGCACTTTTCTCGAAACACGGTGAACACGTTTCTGGAAAAACGATTCCGGAAAATCGTACGCTTCCCCTTGGACGTCCTGGGGCACGGACACGGTAACAGCGCCGGTTTCTGCCGGATTTGTTAATACACGCATCGCCTGTATTAAGGAGCTCATCAGCTGTTCGGGTCTTGTTATACGGTCCCAGAACTTACTTACCGGACGGAACGCATCGTTAGTGGAAAGCGTTAAGTCGTGAGGCTGCTCCACCTGCTGCAGCACCGGGTCCGGCTGGCGGCTTGCGAAGATGTCTCCCGGAAAAAGAAGCAGCGGCACGTTGTTTACTGTCGCCACACTTGCCGCTGTCACCATGTTGGCAGAGCCAGGTCCGACTGAAGACGTGCAGGCGATGATGCGTTTACGATTGTTCTGTTTAGCATACGATATAGCCGCATGCCCCATCCCCTGCTCGTTTTTTCCCTGGTACACCCGGAGCCGCTTCGCTTCAGAAAGAGCCTGGCCGAGGCCAAGAACGTTACCGTGGCCGAAAATCGTAAACATTCCATCTACAAACGGAATTTCCTCGCCGTCCCATTCAATATACTGCTGCTCCAAAAAACGTACGATTGCCTGTGCTGTCGTTAATACGGGCATAAAAATCCCCTTCCTGTTGTCGTTTTATAGAAGAAAAAACTGCCTTCTCCTCTCTCAGAATAGAAAGGAAAGAGAAGACAGTCCGGGTGTTGTGCTATTGGGCTGAAGCTATACGTTTACCAGCGGGCGGTGACCATTTTCTTGCGGGTGTAGAACTCCACGCCGTCCTTGCCGTTCGCATGCAGGTCGCCGTAGAAGGAATCCTTCCAGCCGGAAAATGGGAAGAACGCCATCGGCGCCGGCACGCCCACGTTGATGCCGAGCATCCCGGAATCGATGTTCTCCCGGAATTCCCGGACGCTGTGGCCGGAGCTCGTAAACAGGCACGCCCCGTTCGCGAAGCGGGACTCGTTCGCCCATTCGATGCCGGCGGTCAGGTCCGGCACGCGCACGATGGACAGCACCGGCGCAAAAATTTCATCCTGCCAGATCGTCATCGTCTGCTGTACATGGTCAAAGATCGTCGGGCCGATAAAGTAGCCCTCGTTGGCGACCTCATCCTGGCGGCCGTCGCGCACGAGCGTCGCGCCTTCTTCCACACCTTTGTCAATGTAAGCCTTCGTTTTCTCGAGATGCCCTTCGCGGATCACCGGCCCGAGGAACACGTCCTTTTCGCGGCCGTTGCCGATGGTCACATCATCCGCGTACGCCTGGATTTTTTCGACCAGCTGGTCGGCGACGCTTTCCTGCACCGCGACCACGGAGGCGGCCATGCACCGTTCCCCGGCGGAGCCGAAGGCGGCGTTCAGAATCTGCCACGCGGCGTTATCGAGGTCCGCGTCCTCCATGACAAGGGTATGGTTTTTGGCGCCGGCGAGCGCCTGCACGCGTTTGCCGTGGGCCGTGCCGTTTTTATACACGTATTCGGCCACCGGCTGCGAGCCGACAAAGGAAATCGCCGGTACATCATCGTGCTCGAGCAGGCCGTTCACGACGTCATGCGCGCCGTGGACCACCGAAAGCACGCCCTTCGGAAGCCCGGCTTCCTCAAACAGCTCGGCAAGCCGGTTCGCCAGCATCGGCGTCCGCTCGGACGGCTTCATCACGAACGTGTTGCCGCAGGCGATCGCCAGCGGGAACATCCAGCACGGCACCATCATCGGGAAGTTGAACGGGGTGATCCCGCCGACCACGCCGATCGGATAGCGGTACATGCCGGACTCAATGTTGGTGGCAATGTCCGGCAGCTGGTCACCCATCATCAGCGTCGGCGCCCCGGCGGCGAATTCCACGCACTCAATGCCGCGCTGCACTTCGCCTTTGGCTTCCTTCAGGTTTTTGCCGTTTTCGAGCGTAATGATCTCGGCAAGCTCGTCCCAGTGTTCGATGAGCTGCTGCTGGTAGGCAAACAGGATACGGGCCCGCTGCGGTACCGGCTTTTTCGACCAGTCCCGGTACGCCGCCTTCGATGCCTTTACGGCCTCGTCCACTTCCTCCTTCGAGGAGAGCGGCACGTGGGCGATTACCTCACTGGTGGCCGGATTGTACACCTTGTCGGTCGCCGACCGGGACTCCACCCATTCGCCGCCGATAAAATTCTTTAAGGTCGTTACTGCTTGTTCCTGCATATTCTTCATCGTCCTTTCTATATAAACAAATTATAGAATTGCTTTTTGAAGTACTTTCACATGATTATACCGGAGCATTCTGTCCTCTTAGGACTTTATGGTACCTTTTCTCACACTTTCATCAATGAATTCCTGTACTTCTTCCGCATTCGGCATCGCTTCGGAGCAGCTGTGCCGGGAAATGACAATGGCTGCAGACGCACCGCCAAAATCCATTGCCCGGTCGACTTCCCACCCCTGCATCAGACCGTAAACAAAGGAGGAAGCGTAGGCGTCTCCTGCCCCGAATGTTTTCAGCACTTCAGTTTCGAAGGTTTTCCCGGTGAAATAGTCCCCGTCCTTTGTGTAGGCAAACGAGCCTTCGGCTCCGTGCTTAATCAGCACAATCTCCGCCGAGTGATTAAACCACTTCGCAGCAGTTTTATCATCGCTTCCATCCATTTCTGACTCCATGTTTTCCATCATATTGAATTCGTCTCTTGTTCCAATAATCAGATGGCTTTTTTCAGCCAGCAGGTTGTAGTACGTGGCGGTTTCTTCCTTTGATTTCCATGTCGCCGGACGAAAGTCAATATCAAAGAGCACCTTCGTCCCGTGTTTATGCGCATATTCTGCCGCCAGAAAGACCGCTTCGCGGGAAGGGCTCGCAGCAAGCGCCGTGCCCGAAAACATTACCGCGGATGTATTTTTAATGTATTCCTCGGAAATTTCGAGCGGACTGATTTTCAAGTCCGCTACGTTGTCTCTGTACAGAAGTATACTGCAGTCTTCCGGACTGATAATTTCCGTAAAGGCCAGACCAGTCACCGCCCCCGTATCGTCTGTTTTTATATTTTCCGTATTGATATTATTTTCTTCAAAGTAGCCGCGGATAAAATTACCCATCTGGTCATCTGCTATCTTGCCGATAAAGCCGGTGCTGAGACCGAGTCTCGATGCCCCAATCGTAATATTTGCCGGAGAGCCTCCCACATATTTCGTAAACGTCCGCGTTTCTTCCATCGGACGGTTGATTTCATTCGCGTTCATATCAATCGTCAGCCGGCCCATGCCAACCAGATCCCTTGAACGGTTTTTTGGAAATTCCATTAAAACATAACCACCCTTCGTTATTTTAATCGATTTATGGTTAAGCGCTTTCCTCTTCTATACGTTTGATTCTAAAGAAAGCGCATTCAGATGTAAAGTATTTTTTTGATTTTTCTTTAATTTCTATATTAAAGGTGAACGCTGCTGCATGTTTTCTGAAAAATCTCATTCTTTGATTGATGTAAGCGATTCATTAATGTATAATTCACATTAAAGTTAAGCGCTTTCTTCAAAATACATTTTATGGAGGTTCTGC
The DNA here is from genome assembly GCF_056034365.1 of Marinococcus sp. LNHM5E3-2.1. Lineage (NCBI taxonomy): Bacteria > Bacillati > Bacillota > Bacilli > Caryophanales > Bacillaceae > Marinococcus > Marinococcus sp. LNHM5E3-2.1. The sequence continues at coordinate 111,027 of NZ_JBQLIB010000008.1, read as the reverse complement.
ATATGGTTAATATAGGTGTTATCGGCGCCGGGCGCATCGGCCGGCTGCATATAGAAAACCTTCATTATCTTCCGGCCACTGCTCTCCGGGCTGTCGCAGATATAAACACCTCTGCTCTTGAAACAATCGAGCAGGCCTTTTCTCCGCAGTATGTTACGTCTAACGCTGAAGATATTCTTCACGATCCCGAAATTGATGCCGTCTTCATCTGCGCTGCCACCTCGGAGCATATCTCTCTCATTGATAAGGCCATTCAAAACAAGAAACATGTTTTCTGTGAAAAGCCAATCAGCTTTGATATTGAAGAATCCCGCCGGGTCGTCAAGTCGGCTAAGGAAGCGGGCCTTGTTTTTCAGCTCGGCTTCAACCGCCGCTTTGATCCTTCCTTTCAGCAGGTGCGGAAGATGCGGATTAACGGCCAGATCGGCACCCCCGAGATGCTTCAGATCGTCTCACGCGATCCTTCCCCCCCTCCCATGGAATACGTGGCGAAATCCGGAGGACTGTTCGTGGACATGACCATTCACGACTTTGATATGGCCCGCTATATTATGGGAGAAAATATCGCAGCGATTTCTGTGCACGGCGGTGCGCTGACCGATAAGCGGTTCAATGATTACGACGACATTGACACGGCTGTTATTTCTTTAACATTCGAAAGCGGGGCGGTCGGTGTGATTGAAAACAGCCGGCGGGCGGTCTACGGCTACGATCAGCGTCTCGAGCTGTTTGGCTCCAACGGGGCAGCCACAGTGCCGAACCAGCCAATCCATCAGGTGGAGTGGTGGCAGGACGATTTTATTAAATCGGAAAAGCCGGTGCATTTCTTCCTCGAACGTTATCAAACAGCGTTTCAGCGCGAAATTGCAATGTTCGCTGAATCCGTGCAGTTCAACACCACGGCTGTCTGCACCGGCGATGACGGCATTGCCGCCCAGACGGCTGCACTGGCTGCAGCAAAAGCATGGAAAGAGAAGAAAACCGTATATGTTGCTGATGTGGAATCCGAAACAATTGAAACCTCTTAGAAAGGATGTTTATGTATGCCAAACTTAGTTGTAAAACCAGACACCAACGCACAAAAAATTCACGATGTTACCCCGGAGAGCGCCGGATGGAGTTATGTCGGCTTCCAGGTGTACCGTGTGCAGGAGGGCGAAAGCATTCAGGCTGACACCGAGGATAACGAAGCATGCCTCGTGCTGTTAAGCGGCAAAGCAGACATACAGACCAGCAATGAATCCTTTGAAAACCTCGGCAAGCGCATGAGTGTTTTCGAAAAAATTCCGCCGTATTCAGTATACGTTCCGGCCAAAGACCGCTTCGAGGTCAAGGCGACTACAGATATTGAACTCGCCGTCTGTAAGGCACCGGCAACCGGAAAGTACAACGCCCGCCTGATCGGTCCGGATGATGTAGGAACAGAAGACCGCGGCTCCGGCTCCATGTCCCGGAGAGTGCATAATATCCTCCCGGATTCCGAAGAAGCCGAGAGCGTGCTCGTAGTGGAGGTTTATACACCGGAAGGAAACTGGTCGAGCTATCCGCCGCACAAGCACGATACCGAAAATCTTCCGCACGAGTCCTATCTTGAAGAAACGTACTTTCATAAAGTGGACCCGGAGAAAGGCGGATTTTTGATTCACCGCGTTTACGACGATCCGAGAGATCTTGATGAAACGATGGTCGTAAACAGCAACGATGTCGTGATGGTACCTAAAGGCTACCATCCGGTGGCAGCTCCTGCAGGCTACCAGGCTTATTATTTAAATGTCATGGCCGGGCCGGTACGCCAGTGGAAGTTCCATAATGATCCGGATCACGAATGGCTGCTGAAATAAATCATTTCCGCCTTCAGGCCTTCAAATGAAATTCATTTGGAGGCTTATTTTTGTGCAAATAAGGATATATACTATACAACAAGAAGTTCACGGAAAGGAGTGTCCATATGGCTTTTCAAAAGATCGCACGTACGATTCTAAAGGCGAACCGGGTGACTGGTGATGTAAAGGCAGCCAAAAACGGATCTCTGGGTAAACGCCTCGCGCGCCGCTCTGCCAACCGTACAGCACGTAAATTCATTAACCGCCTTCTGCGCTGAAAAAAGTGGCTGCCGGAGCATTATTCCTGCAGCCACCTTCCTTGTCTGTTTGTAAATGTATCAGTTTTTCCGTTATAAATTTCTGTGCCCCTCTGCCAGACTGAATGAATCCGGTGTGGAAAACGATGCCCTTCAAACAAACTGTGCTTATGACGCATGTGCATCGTTCCGCGCGTCACTGTCGTTTCTTCGTGGATGTCGATCAGCACGATGTCTGCATCCTTCCCTTCTTCCAGGCTCCCCTTTTGATGCAGCCCAAAACGGTACGCCGGATGCTCTGCAGTCCAAGCTGCTGCTTTTTCCCATGGCAGGCCGTGCTTCGCTGTGAGCTCGAGTACACTCAACAGCGTGTATGGACCGCCCGAAATACCTCCCCACGCCTGCCACAGCCCGCCTCCTTTCAACTCTTCCGGACACGGTGAATGATCGGAGGTCACCATATCTATATCCCCCTGCTTCCATCTGGATACAAGCTCCTGCTGTACCGGGGCCTCCCGTAATGGCGGCGCGCATTTTGCTTCAGCTCCGCGCATTCGCAGTGCTTCGTGGTCAAACATCAGATAATGGGCGCAGGTTTCGAGCGTAACATCCTGTCCGGCTGCTTTTGCGCGCTGAATCACCTGGACCGCCTCAGCAGAGCTGATATGTACAAAGTGCAGCGGACAGCCTGTCTGCTTCGCAAAAACGAGGGCGCGCTGCACCGCTTCGAGCTCTGCTTCCACCGGCCTGGAAGCCAAATAATCATCCGCTTCCGTGCGCCCCTGCTCCTCGAGCTGCCGGCTGAGCGTATTCACTACCGGTGCGCTTTCTGCATGAAGACCGAGCATTCCTCCGTGTTCGGCAATTGCCTGCATCCCCCGGAACAGCGTTTCATCATCCGCCCGTTCAAATTCCGGGTTGCCGCTCGGCGACATAAAGGCTTTGAACACACGTATGCCCCGCGCCGCCATAGCCGGAATATGTTCTACTCCCCCGGGCACGAGGCCACCCCAAAGCCCAAAGTCCAGGACGGATTTCTGCCGGCCAAGCGCTGCTTTTTCTTCGGCATTTTCCGTGGTGATCGTAGAAGGAATACCGTTTAACGGCATATCCATATATGTAGTGATGCCGCCCGCTGCAAGCATCCGGGAGCCTGTTTCGAAGCCTTCCCAGTCCCGGCCGGGCTCGCTGAAATGAACGTGAACATCTACCGCTCCCGGCATGACGAGCATTCCATCAGCGTCTACTACGCTTTGCGCTTTGGTTTCATCAGAAACGCCAAAGGCTGCTATTTTTCCGTCTGAGACTGCCACCGTAGTTACTTCTGTACCGGCTGGGCGGACAACGGTTCCATTTTTAATCAGCAGATCATACATTTTTATGTGTCCTCCTATACTTCAGCCGTAGCTTTTGTATCTTTTTTCTGCATATAAAAGGACAGGGCTGCCTGCTGGGCAGTGCCGGGATTCACCTGGGCCCCGGCGTATAAAAGCACTGATTCGAGCGCTCCGAGCACAGCCAGCACGTTTTCCTTCCGGCAGCTGTAGCCCATGGAGCCAATGCGCCAGATTTTTCCATGCAGTGGTCCGAAGGACGACGCGATTTCAATCCCGAACTGTTCAAGCAGCATTTTGCGGACCTCATCTGCGTCAATGCCCTCCGGGACATTAATGCAGGTGACGACCGGCAGCTTCTGTTCGCCTTCAACAAACAGCGACAGGCCCATTGCCTTTAAACCGGCTGTCAGCGCTTCTTCGTGGTAGCGGTGCCGGGCAAAGCGGGATTCGAGCCCTTCGTTGACGATCAGTCTTGAGCCTTCATGAAGCGCATAAACCATCGACGTCGCTTCGGTATGATGATTCAGGCGCCGCGGGCCCCAGTAGTCCTGCAGCTGGCTGAGATCAAAGTAATTACTCCGGATCATCGGTGCTTCCGGCTGCTTATCTGCCTCTGTCGCAATCCCCCGTTCCACTTTTTTCCGCGCCTGAAAGCGGCGCTCGAGGCGTTCATTGTACGTAAGCGGAGCCATTCCGGACGGAACGCTGAAGCATTTCTGCGTCCCGCCGATGACCGCATCCAGACACCATTCATCTGTTTTGACCGGGACACCGCCAATTGTAGCCACCGCATCCACTACAATGTAGATCCCGCGTGCCCGGCAGGCGTGGCCGATTTCTTTAAGCGGCTGAATGCAGCCGGTCGACGTTTCGCCGTGCACCATCGCAACAATATCCGGCTTCACACAGTCCATTTTCTCGATGACTTCTTCTGGGGAAAAGACCGAGCCCCATTCCTTTTCGAGCGTGTGGATCTCTGCGCCGTACCGTTCGGCGATCTCAGTTAAAAGATACCCAAACCGACCGTAAATCGGCACGAGTACCCGGTCCCCCGGGTGAATCGCACTCGCAAGCACCGCTTCAATACCCGAACGGGAGGTGCCGTCCACCGGAAAGGCCCATTCATTTTCAGTTTGAAAGATGCGGCGAAGAAGCTCCATCGTTTCATTCATAATATTCGTAAAGGCTGGGTCAAACTGTCCGACTACCGGCGTGCTCATGGCACGGAGCACCCGGGGATCCGCCTCCACCGGACCCGGTGTCATGATCGTGCGGAGCGGCGGCTGGATTTCCTGGTGATAGCCCATATTTACTCTCCTTTCTAATACGCTAAACGAAACAGTGTTTCTTCAAGCACTTTTACTCCCTGCTCCAAATCGCTGGATTTGGTATATTCCTTCGGGGAATGGCTCACACCGGCTTCGCTTGGCACAAACAACAGTGCAGTCGGATAATAGCTGCCCATGACCTGGGCGTCGTGCCCGGCTCCGCTGATCATCAGCTGCGATGAAATATGCAGGCTTTCAGCAGCTTTGTGCATCGTTTCATATACGTCTCTGCTCATTGGCACCGGCTCTACTTCCATCCAGCAATTTGAAGAAACGCTCATGTCGCACTGTTCAGCCTGAGCAGCGTACAGATTTTCGAGCTCCTGCTCGAATTCTTCGAGCAGTGCTTTGCTGTGATGACGGACATCCAGGCTGAAAACGACCTTAGACGCGATGACGTTTGGTACGTTTGGCGCAATTTCCATTTTGCCCACCGTGGCTACCAGGCTTTCATCCTTTTGCCTGGCCATGGCGGTAATATTTGTAATCAGTTCACTTGCTAATACCACCGCATCCTTGCGTTCCGGCATGGGAGTGGTTCCGGCATGATTGCTTTCCCCTTCGACAGTAACGTGGTACCTGCGCTGTCCGACAATATCTGACACCACTCCAACAGAAGCATCCGTCTTTTTCAATGTACCTCCCTGCTCCACATGAAGCTCAATGAAGGAGTCAATGTCTTCACGCCTGAGCGGAAGCGAGGCCGGAGCTTCAAATTCACATGCCCGCATCGCCTGGCCAATAGAGATACCGTCTGTATCCTTCAGGGTCTCTGTTTCACCCTCAGACAGCCTTCCGGTAATATGGCCCGAGCCCCAGAACGTGACCGGAAAACGACTTCCTTCCTCCTCACAGAACGATACGATTTCAATGCTCTGCTTCGGCCGCCCGTAAGTCTGCTTCAGCCTTTCTACGGCAAGCATTGCAGCAGCCACGCCGTACGCGCCGTCATATATGCCGCCGTTTACGACGGAATCAATGTGGGAGCCGGTCATAACGACCTTATCTGTTTTTTCTGTCCCTTCAAGGCGTCCGAATACATTTCCGACGGCATCATACCGGGCTTCAAGACCCATTGCCCCCATTTTCATCTTTACTGCTTCCTGGGCCTGCTGCCACGATTCATCGTATAAAAGCCTCGTCACACCGCCGTCTTCTGTTTTTCCAAAGCCGGCTAGCCACTCCAGCAGCTGATCAATTTGATCCTGAATTATGTTTGAAGAATGAACAGCCATACGGTCCCTCCTTTGCCTGGCTTTTAGTCAGCTTCCCCGGTACGTTTGATAGCCATAGGGGGACAACAGCAGCGGGAGGTGATAGGACGTTTCTTCCGCCGAAAGCGTGACGCGGAGAGCCACCGTTTCCAGAAAATGCGGCTCCTCCTTTGTCCATCCCTTCTCCCGGAGATATTCCCCTGTTTGAAATTCCACCTCGTACGCAGCTGTTTGAATATCATCTGCCTGCAGCAGCGGTTCATCCACCCGCCCATCTGCATTGGTGATCCGTTCTGCTTCTTTAATTTTCCGGCTGCCCTCCAGACGGTACAGCGTTAAAGCTATACCTTCGCCTGGACGGCCGGAAGCCAAATCAAGCACATGTGTTGTGAGTCCCATTTATACTTCCCCTTCATCATCCAGATCTTCGCGGTGTACCGCAAAGCGCTGGAAGCCGTACGGACGGCGCGGCTCTGTGTATACTTTGCCGTCGCTTCCCGGAATATCTTCGACCACAGTATCCCACGTATGGTTCTGCGACTCGAACGAGACCTCCTGAAGCTGCGGGAACCGCTCAAGCACCCGGCGGCCAATATAATAGATCAGCTGCTGAATCGAGGCCGTCTGTGTTTCGTGGAAAACAGCAGCTGCAATGTCCTTCACCTGCTCTGCAGCTACGTAGCCTTCCCCGTTCTGTCCGAAGGCAGTCTGCGGCGTTTCATATGTCCAGCCGATATTTAAATAAATAAACAGCGGGCGGTTGGAGTCTTCCGGCAGCGTCGTATATTCATCCCGGATAAAGCCGACAAATGAATTGTCCACTACTTTCACGAGCTGGACGTCCTTTACGTAGCTCTCCTGCTCAATAATCTCCGGAGCCCCGAACGAGGTCCGTCCTACTTTAACCATCGCTGCAGGTTTTTCGTTATGAGATTTTTTAAACACTACACCGCTTTTGTACCCCGTATCGTCTACATTTACTTTTTCAAAAGGAAGATGGTCAGCGTATACTTCTGCGGTTTCAACATGATCATATTTTTCGAGAAACGCTTCCCCGACATAAGCGAGGAACCCTTCCACCGTTGCGCCTTCATAGCTGCCAAGGTGACGCTGAATAAAGTTTTTCATGGAGTCCGTCGCCACCACCATACTGTTGTCGCCCTCAGTAAAGCTTGGAAGGAAGGCTTCCCCGGTAATGTTAACGGAGACATTCAAACCGAAAATTGTGTTATTTGTGCCTTCATACGGAGATTCCGGTATGGGCGTGATATCTGTAAACGGAATCGAAAACGTCCGGTAGGCGAACACATCACCCTTGCCGTAGCTCATCGTTCTCCGCTTTTTACTGCCTGTTCTCGTCACTGTCTGCGACATGCGGGCCGGCTCTGCCGCAAGTGCTGCAGAAGATTCATGATCATCGCCTGCGGCACTGCTGCCTGTTTCCACACTTTCGTTTAATGCAGTCACCGTTTCCGTCTGCTCCTCTTCAATGATGGCCTCAAGCCGCAGAAAAGCTATGCGGTGAATTTCCCGGAGAGCCTGGCGTTCTTCCTCCTCCTGTGTATGGTCCATGCGTGTTTGTACTGCCTGTAAAATATCCTCTGTCTTCTTTCCTCTCACAGCCATAATAAACGGCATGCCAAACTTGTCCTGGTAACGCTCGTTCCATATCCGCAGCTCTTCCTGCTGCTCCTCTTCCATTTCCGTTAAGCCAGCGCCTTCCTGCTCGGCAGTGGATGCCCCGCTCATCGGTTTCTTTTCTCCGAGAGACGGATGCGCCTGGATCAATGCGCGCCGGTTCTCTTCCCCGGATGTCATAACTACACCTGCCATCCGCTGATGCAGGTCTTCAACAGATTCCATTGGTCTCACCGGTTCAACTGCCTCTGCCACCCACGGAGAATTTTCATACACCCCTCCGAAAGTGTCGATAAATTCCCTGCGGGATAATTGGTTTACTTGTTCAATGGTCAGCATACACTACTCCTCCTTCAAGCTTTACTTTGTTTTTCTTCATTATATACATGTTCCCCCTTCCACCGTATATTAAATAGGAGATTGATGAAAATTGCGGCTAAACTACCAGTGATAATGCCATCCCCGAAGATGATGGCAAGCCCTTCCGGAAGGCTTGAAAACAGCTCGGGCACTACTGTCGCGCCCAGTGCAAGCGACACGGAGCAAGCAACAACCAGCTGGTTCGACTGATCATTAAAATCGACCTCACGGAGCATCTGCAGACCTGCAACGACAACCATTCCAAACATGACGACGGTCGCCCCGCCAAGCACCGGCGTTGGAATGATGACCACAAGGGCAGCAACTTTTGGAATCAGCCCCAGGACGATCAGTGTCATAGCCGCAGAGAAAATAACGTTTCTCGTTTTTACCTTTGAAAGCTCCAGCAAACCTACATTCTGGGCAAATGTACTGTAGGGAAAAGCGTTGAACAAGCCGCCGATAATGACTGCAAGTCCTTCGGAACGGTAGCCCCGGACCAGGTCATCCTCGTTTAGCTCACGCTCCGTAATACGGGCGACTGCGTAGTAGGCACCGGTCGTTTCAACGACAATCACACTGCACACAATAATCATCGTGATAATCGGCCCAATTTCAAATGTCGGCATCCCGAAGTACAGCGGCTGAGGAAAATGGAACCACGAGGCTTCCATCACTTCTCCAAAGGAGACCTGTCCCATCACTGCCGCGGCTATCGTGCCGCCGGCAATACCGATTAAGACAGCAAGCGATCTCATAAACCCTGTAAACATCCGGAATAAAAGAATGATCACGACGAGTACACTGACTGATAAAAGCAGATTAAAAAGGGAGCCGAAGTTTTCGCTTCCTTCTCCGCCCGCCATGTTTCTGATACCGGTAGGAATAAGCGAAAGCCCGATAATCGTTACGACAGTGCCGCGCACGATCGGCGGGAACACCTTTTGTAATTTTCCAAAAAATCTGGCAAAGATAACGACAAACAGTCCAGCCACAAGAATCGATCCGTAAATAGCTGTTATGCCGTAATTGGTGCCAATACTGATCATCGGGGTCACTGCTACAAATGATACGCCGAGCATGACAGGCAGTCCGATGCCGATATGATTTCCTCTCCACAGCTGCAGCAGGGTTGCCACGCCGCAGGAAAGCAGGTCAATTGCCACTAAGTATGCCAGCTGTTCTGCTGAAAGCTCCAGTGCGCGTCCTACGATAAGCGGAACGAGTATCGCTCCGGCGTACATTGCAAGTACATGCTGAAGTCCCAATGAAAAAGTCCGAAGCCCGTTGGTTCCGTTAGCCATGATTAGGTGTTCCTCCTTTTATTGTTACCTTACTATCCATCTTATAGGAGGCCCGGACTCGTTTCATTAGACGTTCTATATAAAATTATCAAAATATTTTAGTTAATGTATCTATAATCGCTAAGGAAATGAATGGCTTTGTGCAGATTATCTTACATTATTCCGAGGAAAGGACGTTCTGCACCCGCAGTGCCAGGCGCAGCCGCATCGTCGTTTCGGGATTTTTCAGGGGAACTCCTAAGCGCTCCTCACATTTTTCCAGGCGGTAGAGCACCGTATTGCGGTGAATGTAAAGCCGTTTGGCCGTATCAGCCACATGGCAGTGCGACTCCAGGTAGACAGATAACGTCTGCACAAGCCCCTGGTCCTCCTGGCTCCCCTCCGTTAATTCCTGCAGGACCGAGTGGCTGAACGAGGCCAGCTCTTCGGTGGGCAGCAGCCGGAGAAGCTGGGCGATGTCCTTTGTATAGTAGGAGCGTATAAAACCGCGCTCTCCGGTAAGCTGGCTGTTGTACAAGGTGTTTTCCGCCTCTTTGTAGGACGCCGGGATGTCAAGAAACGTCCTCGCCGCATTTCCGATGCCAAAGGATATCGAGCGGTCAAAAAACAGTTGAATCCCCTCCTGCAGCTGCCGCAGTGCTTCCACTGAAGCTTCATCAGTGTCTGCATGCAGCTGTTCCTCCTCCCACAAAATAATACACTGCCGCTCTTTTTTGAAAAACCAGGCCGGGGAGCGCCATTTGCCCAATTCCCCTTCAATGTATTCATACATATGGTCCATTTCCCGCTGCTGCTGGGTATAGGTGACCGGAAGCCGGGGCTCGGGGTCAAGCATACCGACGGCACAGCCGTAATTACGGTTGTTTGGCAGTCCCATTTCCTTCGCCCGGTTTCGCGCTTCTTCATCGGACGAATAGCCTCCGTTAATGTAATTTTGAAAAAATTCGTCACGGGCTCTCCGTTCGTATTGAGCGATGGCACTCTGTTTCATTCGTTCGAACCCGATAACATTCACAGCCTGGTCGATAATCAGCACAAGTCCGTTATCATAAATCGGAATTTCTCCGCCGATCACAAGACATCCGCTGCGTGTTTCATGCGTCCGTACTGGAAACAGTGTGTACGTCTGCGCTGTTTCCCACACGCAGAAGCTGCTGTATGTACTTCCGCTTAAAAATAAATCCCGCTTTGCCCTGCGGTGCGCTTCAATTACTCCCTGCGCTGTTTCCATTCCTTCGCCTGCATAGATCGGACGGTCATAGGCATCCAGCAGCAGAACCGGAAATCCGATGTATTCGCATACTTCTTCAAGGAGTGCTGTCAGGCCTTTTCCATGCATTACATGATCGGTCAGCCGCTGGTGGATGTTTAACGCTTCGCGCAGCTCTCTTGTCCGTACCGAAAGCATGTCGTTGAGCATATCATTGACCATTGCTCCAAGACCGATATCTTCCGGGAGGGCAATAATAGGAAACTGCAGCTCGTCTGCTTTTTCGATGACGCTCTCCGGCAGCTCCTGGAGAAAACGCTCGATTTTCAGCCCAATGCCGGCGCATCCTACAGCGTCCATCCGCTCGATGAGTATACTCAATTCCTCAGGACGATCTTTATAATGATAGCCAGTCGTTATCAGCAAATCATCCTCCTGCAGATAATCAACAATATCCGGCGCATCCATCATGTTCACCTGCCGGATCTCCCGGATGTCCCCGTCTTTTCCGGCAAGCAGTCTCGCATCCTTCCAAACCGGTCGCTGCAGCATTTCTCCTATGTTCACCGTCTCTGCCCCCTTGTGATACATATCCAATCATTTCTGAAATAACTGGTTATTTTAACTTTTACTGTAGCAGAAAAAGTAATGCTCCTACCAGTGGAAATTCCAGCTACCGCAAAAAAAGCCGCCGGCAACCGGCAGCTCTTCTGCTTATCTTTTAACGATACCGTACAAAAACAAATCATAAAAATGCGTCTGGTATTCTTCAAGCGTCATGCTCCCCGGGACGTCCTCCCCCTGCTGAATCCGGAAGGCCACCATCTGCCGGAGCGAGATGGCATACGACATGAAAAAATCAATATTAATATTTTCCCGGAGAATCCCCTGCTCTTTTGCCAGCTCCACCAGCTCCCGGAACACCGGCATGACTATCTTTTCGCCACGGCTGCTGTAATCGGCCAGTACATGCGGATAATCCTGCATTAATTCCGTGAGAAAGCTTGATTGAAAAAATGATTCGTATTCCTTCATATCAAATATCTTCAAAAGCATCTCTTCGGTCATCCCATGCTTTCTGCTTTGCCCGATCAGTTCTTCCATTTTGTCTTTGGACTCCTGCATCACGCCGTCGAGCATTTCGCTTAAAATGCCTTCTTTGTCTGTAAAGTATTTATAAAATGTAGCCTTGCTCGCGCTTGCTTCCGCGCACAGCTGCTCGATGGTGACCGCTTTTATCCCTTCCTGCAGAAACAGGAGGTGCGCGGTGTCGACCAGATCTTTCTTTTTTCTTGTTGTTCGCCGTTTTTTATTGTGCGCCACTGCTGCTTCCCCATTTCTATCCTTACTTTAAAGGATTAAATCTCTTTTTCTGATCGTATACATTCCGACTGCGGCGAAAACGGCAAATACGGCCAGAAGAATGACTGTCGACCAGCCTGTCCATTCCTCTGCAGGCACGCCCGGGATCTGCGCATATGGTGAAATATCACTTACCCAGTCCGGCAGCTGAAGCAGCGGCCCAATAAGCCCGATCAGGGTAAACGCTGTATACACAAGCCAGACGAGTGACAGCGCCCTGGGCCACAGGCCCATTAATAAAGCAGCCAGCCCAATAAATACCCAGACAGCCGGCGTCTGTGCGATGGCAGAGAAAAACACCTTCCATGCCCCTTCCACGCTGTCCGTATAGTAGCCGTAAAGCGCTCCGGCGCCGATGCCGCTGATCACAAGCAGCATGAAGTTCCCCACGCAGGAAATCAGGAGATAATCAAGCATCCACCGCGGACGCGGTACAGACTGAACCAGCAAAATCTCTCCCCGGCCGCTCTTTTCCTCCCGGATCATTTTGGTCATCACCTGCAGCGCATAGCCAGCCGCCAGCATGGCGAGAAAGGCCATATACGTGGCAAATAACGATTCTGCAAGCGTGGCTCCTTCGGCCTGTACGAGAAAATCTTCACCGATTGGATTATCCGCAAAAAAGTCAGCAGCTTCTTCACTTATGGCCCCCATCGCCACACCGTACAGGGCCGCGCCCGCTGCCCAGCTCAGAAAAACCCAGCGAAATAAAAAGCTCTGCAGCCCAAGCAGGTGAGTCAAACTGCAGCCAGCTCGGGCTTTCCCGCCCTGAACCCGCAGCACCCCGGCCCCGTCGTCCCGGCGGTAGTCTACATAAATGGCTGCCACTGCAAGTAGTATAATACCCCCGGCAAACAGACCAAGCGGCCACCAGCGCTCATCCACAAAGGCGCGCATTGCCTGGCCCCATCCAATCGGAGACAGCCACCGCCATACATCCACAGCAGCCACATCGCCGACGGCCCGGAATAAAAATGCCAGGCCAAGCAGCGCAGAGCTGATACCGGATGCCGCTCCGGCGCTTTCGCTCACCTGAGCCATAAACAGGCTGATGGCGCCAAACATAATTCCGACACCGGCGACTCCGAGTCCAAAGACCAAAGCCCCTGCCCAGCTGAGACCTTCTATCGTATAAGGCATGCCGACAATGATAATGACGGCGATGAAAAGATTCGCGAGTGCCATCAGCAAAAAAGCAGCCGTGGATATACTAACCCGGCCGACAACCCGTGCTTTCATAAGCTCCGATAGTCCGCTTTCCTCTTCGGCCCTTGTATTGCGGACGATCATAAAGATACTCATAAACGCAGCAGCGACCGCCACGTATAAAAACATCTCATTCGTAATCATCGCGCCGAACGTGTAGTTTTCGAGCCCGTACCCAGGACCCGCCATTGCCCGGAGTGCCGGACTTTCCAGCAGCAGGGCGCGGCCCTGGCGGTCTTCCTGTGTCGGATACGTTTCCGGAAAGCTCAGAATACTGAGCAGAAACAGCACCGAAATCGAAACGACCCAAATGGGCAGCCGCACTTTTTCTTTCCGGAGCATTACCCAAAACAGCCTGCCCGTTCCTGTGAACATGGACATGTTCATCCTGCTTCCCCTGCCTTCGATTCATAATGGCGAAGAAAAATTTCTTCGAGCGTCGGCGGCCTGGATTCCAGTGAAAGTACCTCCGCTGCTGCAAGCTCCTGCATGACCGGCGCCAGTCCTTTTGCATCCACATAGAAGTGCACCTTCGATTCGTCTGCCTTCCACTGGTGGACGTCGCTTCGTTCCGCTAAAGAAGAGACCGTCTGCTTCGTTTCTGCCGTAATGGAAATACGGGTTAAATGCCGAAGCTCCTCAAGCGTTCCGGATTCAATAATTTTTCCTTCTTTAATGATGCTCACCCGGTCACACAGTTCTTCCACCTCTGCCAGTATGTGGCTCGAAAGAAGTACCGCCTTTCCTTTCTGCTGCAGCTCCCGCACGCATTCCCGGAAAATAGAAGCCATTAACGGATCCAGACCCGAAGTCGGTTCGTCAAAAATATACAGATCCGCCTCCGAGGCGAAGGCCGTAATGAGTGCTAGCTTCTGCCGGTTCCCCTTCGAATACGTTTTGCTTTTTTTCCGCGGATCGAGCTGAAAGCGTTCAATCAACTGCTGGCGTTTCTCTTCATTAAAATCACCGTGCAGCTTCCCAAGAATATCAATTACCTGGCCGCCGGTTAAATTCGGCCAGACGTTCACATCACCCGGTACATAAGCCACCCGTTTATGAATATCTACAGCCTCAGCCCACGCATCTTTGCCAAACAGCTTCACTTCACCGCCGCTTTTTTTCAGCAGACCAAGCATCACCCGGATCGTAGTAGACTTCCCGGAGCCATTCGGACCGAGAAACCCTACCGTTTCTCCTTGACGGATCATCAAATCCACATGCTCAAGCGCCGCATGCTTTCCAAAATATTTTGATACACCCTCTAATTTCACCAGTTCATTCACATCTGCACCCCCTTAAATTGAACTTTTTTATTATTATCGTTTAAACTATTTTACAACTTTCGTTCAATTAAGTCACGATTTATTTTCTTTGCCACTTCCCTTGAAGACTACGTTTGCAGCTTTTTGGGTATGTGTAACAAAGATCTGAAATTGGAGGCAGTATGTATGATGACTTTACGACTCGGATACGTATCCCAGGCTCTTGCTCTCTGGAACGCTTCTCCGGGCAAAACAATGACACTGACGCGCTGGCGGAAAATGGACCGGAGCAGCCGCGAGGATAAGCTGCACGAGGTCACCCGTTTGAACCTGGAGCACACGATCCGCATGCTTCATTACAATATCGCCCACGACATTCCTTTGTACCGTTTTTCTTCCTCGCTTGCGCCGCTTGCCACTCATGACGACGCCGCCTGGGATTACATAACGCCTTTTGCGGATTTATACAAGGAAATCGGCAGACTCGTGCGGGAACACAATATCCGCCCGAGCTTTCATCCGAACCAGTTCACGTTATTTACAAGCGACAAGCCGAATGTCACCGCCAATGCCGTGCAGGACATGGAGTACCATTACCATATGCTTGAAGCCATGGGACTCGAACAATGGGCATGGATCAACCTGCATGTCGGGGGAGCCTACGGGGATAAAAAAGCGGCGGTAGCACGGTTTCATAAAAACCTTCAGCAGCTGCCCGAAAAAATCAAGGCACGGATGACACTGGAAAATGATGATAAAACGTACACAGCAGGCGACGTGCTCGCTGTCTGTGAACAGGAAAAAATTCCAATGATGTTTGATTATCATCACTTCGAGGCCAACCATTTTGAGGAGGAACGTCTGGAGGAGCTGCTGCCCCGGTTTATCGATACGTGGGCCCACACCGGCAGCCGGCCGAAAATCCATCTTTCCTCACCGAAATCATCCGAGGCCTTCCGGAGCCATGCCGACTACGTGGATCCGGAGTTCAATCTTCCTTTTCTTCAGGCCTTAAAGCAGATCGGCGAGCCCATTGATGGCATGATTGAAGCAAAGCAGAAGGACTACGCGCTTCTGCAGCTCGTCGAAGACCTCGCTTCGCGGCGGAACGTGACCCGGACCGGCGGTGCAGAGCTCCAGTGGAAATAAAGAGCCATAAAAAAGAGCCTGAACCCAGGCTCTTTTCTACCATTCCAATATGATTTTTCCGATGTTTTTATTATCCTGCATATGCCGGTGCGCATCTGCAATTTGTTCAAATGAAAACACCGTGTCTACGATAGGACGGATGGAGCCGTCTTCAAGACGCGGCATCGCATGCTTCACAAAATCCCTGCTCAGCTCGGCTTTATACTCGTCGCTCCGCGGTGTAAGAAGCGTCCCGGTCAGCTGCACGCGCTTCATCAGCA
Organism: Marinococcus sp. LNHM5E3-2.1; assembly: GCF_056034365.1. NCBI lineage: Bacteria > Bacillati > Bacillota > Bacilli > Caryophanales > Bacillaceae > Marinococcus > Marinococcus sp. LNHM5E3-2.1. The sequence goes on along the minus strand of NZ_JBQLIB010000008.1, from coordinate 95,317 downwards.
GCTTCATCAGGTTCACATTCGGCACGTTCGCCCCGCCAAGCACGCCAATTAAAACCCAGCGTCCATCGGTTTGAATGCTTTTCAGGTTCTGTTCCCAGTAGGAGGCCCCGACAAAATCCAAAATCACATTTACACCTTTATCACCGGTAGCCGCAAGCACCTCTTCCTCAAAATTCTGCTCTTTATAGTTGATGCGTACTTCTGCGCCGAGCTTTTGAATAAATTCCAGTTTTTCTTCTGATCCGGCGGTAGTAAGTACACGGGCCGACGAAAGCTGGCTTGCGAGCTGAATGGCTGCCGTGCCTACTCCGCTTCCCCCGGCATGGACCAGAACGGATTCATGCTGGTTCAGGTGCCCGATCCAGTAAAGCGTCTGGTACGCCGTTAAGAATACCTCCGGCACGGCTGCTGCCTTGGCATACGTGAACGCCTCGGGTATCCGCATCACCCGGTCGGCCCGCATGACGGCATATTCTGCGTAGCCGCCGCCATTCACAAGCCCCATCACCCGGTCGCCCGGTGAAAATGGGTTCTCAGTACCTGCTTCTTCCACCACACCTGCCACTTCAATTCCGAGCACCGGGTTTTCGATATATCCGGCCTTGCCCTCCCGGTTTAAAATGTCGGTCCGGTTCACGGCTGCTGCTTTTACCCTGATCAGCACCTCATCCATCTCCGGCTTTGGAGCCTCACGATCCTGAATCTGTAGCACCTCCGGTCCGCCGGTTTCTGTAGTAATTACTGCTTTCATTGCTATCAACTCACTTCCTTTAATCTTTCGTTTCCAGTATTCGCTTCCTTAAAGACCGTGTCAACTTATGCGTTTATCTACTGCTGCATCTATTTATTTCCCGGGAAATAGCTTTTACAGGATTGATTTTTCGATAATAGCAGCTAATACCTTTATACTGGAAAAAAGGCAAAAGCTGAGGTGCAGACAAATAATGACTAATATACAAGCATTAAAACAGGATGCATACGCATTTTTAGAGCAATATTACCGGGAAACAGATCAGTCATCAGAAATTTTTCAGGCCCGCTGGGAAAATGTAGAGCAGGAAATTGAAGCTTCCGGGCATTATGAGCACACGTTTGAGGAGCTGGCATTCGGAGCGAAGGTCTCCTGGCGAAACAGCAATCGTTGCATCGGCCGGTTTTTCTGGAAGAGCCTCCAGGTTCTCGACTGCCGGTACGTGCGCACCGAAGAGCAGGCAGCCGAAGCGCTCCGCCGCCATATCCGTTACGCAGAAAATGGCGGGAAAATCATTCCGACTATCTCCGTATTTCCCTCGGTCAAAAACGGTCAGGAGCGGATGCGCATATGGAACTACCAGCTGATCCGCTACGCCGGCTACGAGCGGGACGGGACAATCATTGGCGACCCGCAGTCTGTACCCTTTACAAAATACTGTGAATCATTGGGATGGAAAGGCGAAGAAACATCGTTTGATCTTCTTCCTCTGGTTGTTCAGGTAAACGAAGGCGATCCCCAGTGGTTTCCGCTCCGAGCCGAAGAAGTACTCGAGGTTCCGATTAGCCATCCGGATAGCGATGCTTTCTCTACTCTCGGTTTAAAATGGTATGCTGTCCCAATTGTTTCGGACATGAAAATGGAGATCGGCGGCATCACGTATACGGCCGCGCCGTTTAACGGCTGGTACATGGAAACGGAAATCGGTGCCCGTAACCTCGCAGACGGGGACCGCTACGATATGCTGCCACGGGTTGCAGACGTACTCGGCATCGACCGGACGTACGCGGGAAGCTTATGGAAGGACCGGGCGCTTGTGGAGCTGAACCGCGCCGTGCTTCATTCATATAAAAAAGCAGGCGTCAGCATGGTGGATCATCACACGGCCGCCTCGCAGTTCAGACGGTTTGAGCAGCAGGAACAAAAAACAGGCCGGGAAGTAACCGGAGACTGGACGTGGCTAATCCCGCCGGTATCGCCGGCCGCTACTCATATTTTCCACAGCTCCTACCGCAATATCATGCACACGCCGAATTTCTTTTACCAGCAGCATCCCTATAAATAATGATACAAAGCATCAGGGGAAGCAGGCAGGCTTCCCCATATTTTACGTTTGAATAAATACCCCTTCCGGGAACCCCTATACCAGTATCTAATATTAGAAAGGGTGATAAATATGAACGCTACACAGAAGGAATGCCTCGAAGCATGCATCGAATGTATGAAGCAGTGCAATCAGTGCTTTAACGACTGCCTCCAGGAAGACGACGTGAAAATGATGGCCGAATGTATACGTCTCGACCGTGAATGCGCAGACATTTGTGCTCTGACAGCTAAAGCAATACAGTCCAACAGTCCATTGATGAAAGAGACCGCTCAGCTGTGTGCAGAGGCCTGCAAAACATGCGGAGATGAATGTGCCAAGCATGACCATCAGCACTGCAAAGACTGCGCAGATGCCTGCTACCGCTGCGAAAAAGCATGCCGGGAGCTTGCCGCGTCATAATTTCTGCACAAAAGCCCCCTCCTAAAAATGGAGAGGGCTTCTTTTTTATGAAAATTTCACCGGTACGCCGGCTGCTTCAAACAAATCATAGAAGGTCGGACACGTTTTCGATACGCACCCCGGGTCTTCAATATGAATCCCGGGCACCTTCGCACCAATCAGTGAAAGGGCCATAGCCACCCGGTGGTCATCGTACGAGTGAAGCGACACACCGATTGGTGTCCCCGGGTATACTTTCAGTCCATCCGAGTATTCATCCACCCGGATGCCCATTTTCTGGAGCTCTGTACAGGCTGCATGAATGCGGTCGGATTCGTGGTGACGAATATGCTCCACGTCCCGGATCGTAATCGGCGCATCGGCAAACGGAGCCAGGGCAGCAACGGTCAGCGTCTGATCGGACATTTCCTTCATGCTGAGCTCAAATCCTCCCGAAAGCTGTTCGGGTCCTGCAACTTCAATGTAGGTGTCACCTTTTTCCACCCGGCAGCCCATTTTTTCAAACACATCCACCATCCCTATATCCGGCTGGTTGGTGTCCATCGTTAAATTATTAATACGGACCGTCCCGGCCGTCAGTGCCGCGAGTGCCATAAAATAACTGGCTGTCGACGCATCTGCTTCAAGCGCCATACTCCGGCCCTGAAAGTTCTTTGCCGGTACCTGCATATCGGTTAAATCCTCATTGTACGTGACCGGCACCCCGAACTGATTCATCAAATCGAGCGTAATGTGTACATAGGCATGCTGCACAATGTAATCCGGAATCCGGATGCGCAGGCCTTCCTCTGTATAGGCGCCCGTCAGCAGCAGGCCGCTGATAAACTGGCTCGATAATTTCCCGGAAATGGTCACTTCTTTCCCAGGGAGCCCGCCCGCATGAATTTCAAGCGGGTAAAACCCCTTTTTATCTATGTAATGAACGTCGGCCCCGAGCGTTTCCAGGGCTTCCATTAACGGCTCCACCGGACGCTCGCTCATCCGTTTGCTCGCTTCCACTTTGTAAACCCCTCTCCCGGCGGCGGCAAGCGGTCCCGGAAGGAAACGGGCCGTAGTGCCGGCAGCGCCTATGTAAAGCTCTGCGTCCTCCTCCGGCCACCGGCCACCGCATCCATGAATCGTGACCGTATCTCCTTCCACTTCGGACTTTACGCCAAGCGCCCGGAGCGCACCAAGACACCAGTACGAGTCATCGCTTTTTAAAATGCCTGAAAGAGTGGACGTGCCTTCTGCAAGCGCGGCCATGATCAGGGCCCGATTCGTAAAACTCTTGCTTCCCGGCACCGTCAAAGAGGTGTGAATCGATCCGGGCGCAACTGGAGAAACGTGTACTTTGTCTACATCCGTTAATGATGCCCACGGCGAGCGGGCCCGAAAATCTGGTGTACTCATAAAACATCCGTCCTCTGCATCTTTTTCTACATTACACCACGAACCAGTACTGCGCGCAACCAGCGTTTTTTCCGAAGACTTATACCACCCCGGTAAGGGCCGGACTGACCATAAACCAGAGAAGAAGCACCGCCATAACAATCCAGCCGCTCAGCTTCATCCATCCCGGCTCCCGGCGCGAAAAAGCAATCATGCTCATAAATGCACTGAGCGCAAGCAGCAGAATGCCGATCGTCAGCAGCGACCCGAATAACGGCACCAGGGGACTGTTGTCGGGAAGGGAAAACACCGCTGAAACAATAATCGATACAGCAATCAGTCCGAGACCTCCCAGGGAAGACGTTAAAGAAATTCTGCTGAATTTTTTATCCTTCATTTCATCCTCTCCCTTTTGAGTTCTGTTCTTATTTTCCTTTCCCTTACGCCTATTTCAAAAACGTGCGTTTACGTTTCCAGATCCATAATATCCTGCACGCCGACATGCCGGACGTCTCCACCCGCCTCTATTTTAATTGTTTTGTTCAGCGCATCCAGATGCAGAATTTTTCCGGTCATTTTTATTTCTGCATAAGGATCAAACAAGTGAAGCGTCACTTCTGTCCCAGCCGTCAGAGCCTCCTGAAGGCGATGGGAAAATTCCTCAAGCTGCTGCTCATCCCAGAGAGGCCTGAACTTCATTCGGTCCTCTTTTTGATGACGCAGCCACATTTCCCGGTGCTCCGGCAGAATCATCCGGCTGGATTCCCAGCGCATATTCGACCCCGGGGTTAATTTGTTTTCTTTCATCCGTAACGCCTCCTTCCGCTTCAGTATACACGAACATTTGTTCTTTTTGTGGTTTATTTTTAAATATGGAAAATTTTTTCTGACAAAAAAGGCCTCCTGCATTAGGAGACCTTCATCATTTCAAATCTTTTCTGTCTGGAAAAATTGCGGCAAATGTTCTCTATGAGCTTCGAGCATATCATCAAGCATGTGCTTTGCTTTCGTGTCGGACGGGACGAGAGGATTAATCGTCATCGCCAGAAGAGCCGTCTGGTAGCTTCCCGTTACTGCCGCTTCGGCAGCGACCCGTTCAAACGACTTGATCTGCTGCACAAGTCCCTGGACTGCCACCGGAAGCTCCCCGACAGCCACCGGCCGGGGACCGTCCTTCGTAATGACGGAGCTGATTTCCACCGCCGACTCTGCTGGAATCCCTGCAATGGCACCGCGGTTTCTCGTATTAACCGGCTGGATGTCCCGGGTGTCATTATATATCGAATTGATCAGGCTGCAGGCCGCTTCGCTGTAATAAGCCCCGCCGCGCTGCTCAAGCTGCTCGGGCTTCGTCCGGAGCGTTTCATCGGCATAAAGGGCAAACAGCTCCTCCTCCACCCCCTGGACGACTTCGGCCCGGGTACCTGCTTCTTTGGCAGCCTCCTGTTCTTCGGCCAGCATTTCCTCTGTTTTATAGTAATACCGGTGATACGGACAGGGAAGCACCTGCAGAGCCCGGATAAAATCAGGCTCCCATCCGAGCGCTGCGATATTTTTCATGGTGGAGACATTCGCCGGATCTGCCATCGCTTCAAGCGCCTGCTGCTTTATGTTCTGGCCATCGAGGTAAATGTTCAGCCCGTACACCATATGATTCAGCCCCGCAAAATCAATCTGTATCCGGCTGCCTTCCACTCCAAGTGCATCGGCCACCCCCATCTGCATTCCCACCGGCACGTTGCAGAGGCCGACAATGCGTTCATGGTTTGTATAGCGCAGCACCGCTTCTGTTACCATGCCGGCTGGATTCGTAAAGTTTACAAGCCATGCGTCCGGACACAGCCGCTCGATATCATGCACAATGTCAATAATAACCGGAATGGTCCGCAGTCCTTTGAACAGTCCCCCCGGCCCGTTCGTCTCCTGACCGATCACGCCGTAAGCGAGCGGTATCCGCTCATCCTTCGCCCGTGCTTCAAGCATGCCCACCCGGAACTGGGTCGTGACAAAATCCGCTCCCGGCAGCGCCTCCTCCCGGCTGTAGGAAAGGTGCACTGTCATATCAATACCTGCTTCGGCTGTCATGCGCTGGGCGAGTCTTCCTACGATCTCCAATTTTTCTTTTCCTTCCGGAATATCCACGAGCCATAGTTCCTTCACCGGCAGTTCGTTGTGTCTTTTAATAAAGCCCTCCACGAGCTCCGGTGTATAGCTGGATCCCCCGCCGACCGTTACAATCTTAATACCTTCCTTCATCGTCCCACTCCTTTTTTATGCCTATATTTATACAGACCAGGCCGCCTGCGTGTAGACAGACGGCCCCGTAATGTTATTTTTCAAATCCGTTATTTTTGTGGACGGCCGTGATCCAGTAGGCACTCTTTTTCGGCGTGCGCTCCTCTGTATCAATATTGACGGAAAAATAGCCGTAGCGGTTTTTATATGCATTCATCCAGGACCAGTTATCGATAAACGACCAGAGATGGTACCCTTTGGCGTTAGCGCCTTCTTCGATGGCCTGGTGCAGCCATTCGAGATGATCCTGAATAAACTCAATGCGGTAATCATCCTGAATCATCCCGTTTTCCATAAACCGGGCTTCATCCTGAACCCCCATGCCGTTTTCAGAAATGAACGACGGAATATTCCCGTAGTTATCCCGGAGATTCATCATGATGTCATAGACACCCTTCGGATAAATTTCCCATCCGCGGTACGGGTTCATCTTCCGGCCGGGCATTTCGTAGTGGTCGAAAAACCATTCCGGCAGTATTGGAGCACTTGGATTCGGGAGATTTTCCTTCGCTTTAACCCGGCGAGGCTGATAGTAGTTCACACCCAGCAGGTCGATTTTCCCTTCCTGAATCAGCTCCCTGTCCCCGCTCTCGGTATCCGGAAGCATCCCGTGCTCCCCGAGCAGGTCAATCAGCTCCTGTGGATACTCCCCGAGCACCGTTGGATCAAGAAAGCTCCGGTTGAAAAATAAATCCGCAATCCGGGAAGCCTTCAGATCTGCCGGGTGGCTGCTCCTTGGATAGGAAGGTGTCAGATTCAAAATAATGCCGATTTCCCCGCCGGCGCGGTCTTTTTCACGAAAAGCCCTAACCGCGAACACGTGGGACAGAAGCGTATGATAGCCCACCTGGGCCGCCCGCTTCATGTCGACTACATTAGGATAGTGAAAGTCATACATGTAGCCACCCTCCACCGGAACAATCGGTTCATTGTGCGTGAACCATTTTTTTACCCGGTCGCCGAACAGATCAAAGCAGATGCCGGCATAACGGCCAAAGTGTTCCGCCGTCTCTCTATTTTCCCAGCCGCCAATTTCCTGCATCGCCATCGGCATATCAAAATGATATAAACAGACAAATGGCTCCACGTCCTGCGCAATCATTTCATTGATAACGTTGTTGTAAAAATCAACGGCTTCCGGATTCACTTCCCCCGAGCCGTCCGGTATCAGCCGGGACCAGGAGATCGACAAGCGAAAGGAATTAAAATTAATCTCCTTCATCCGGGCGATGTCGTCCTTGTACTGGTGGTAAAAGTCGGACGTGGTGCCGGGACCGACGCCATTAAAAAAGCGATTCGGCTCTTCTTCAAACCATTGATCCCAAATATTTTTCCCTTTACCGCCTTCCTTCGCGGCGCCTTCAATCTGAGTGGCGGATGTGGCCGCCCCCCACCAGAATCCTTCTGGAAACGTGAACTGTTCTGCCATAGATGGTACCTCCTAAAATGGTTGGGCCTGAATATGTTTTATAATAAGCAGGAACCCGGCCCTCTTTTTCTTTTTGCCAGGCTCCTTTTTCATAGTTAACGAGTGCGGTACACTTCCACGATCTCCTCCGCCAGATCTCTGACCGTCATGGAGGTCATCAAATGATCCTGCGAATGAATCAGCATGACATTAACGGAAAAATCTTCGCCGCTTGCTTCTTTCGTGAGCAGGTTAGTCTGATAGGAATGTGCTTTTCCAAGTTCTTCCCCTGCTTCCTTAATCAGTTCTTCTGCACGGTCGAAATTTCCCGCCTTCGCTTCCTGGATCGCTTCCATGGCGTTTGCTTTGCCGTTGCCGGCGTATAATATAATCTGAAACGCCGTTTCTGTTAACGCTTCCATATTCTCCACTCCTATCCTGATTTAACCGCTTTTTTGCTTGTTGTCTGCATTTGTCATTTCTTTTTCTGCCTCTACTTCGTTCCGGAAATACTGACGGTCCAGAATACGCAGGAACGGGAACCAGATGATAAACACCACAGCCAGGTTAAACAGCTGCAGGACTGCCCCCTGCCAGGCGTTCCCAGTAGCCAGAAATCCGCTTAAGAAAATCGGGGTGGTCCACGGAACGATAATTCCTGCCGGCTTTGGCACGAGACCGATCGACATCGTTACATATGTGATGACTGCGATCACGACCGGAGCCACCAGCCACGGAATTAATACCAGTGGGTTCATAATGATCGGCAGACCGAAAATAATCGGTTCGTTAACGTTAAAGAATCCTGGAGGCCCACCGACTTTACCGAGCTGTTTTGCCTGTTTGCTGCGTGCGAGCATGAACAGCCAGAGCACAATCGCAAGGGTCATGCCGGAGCCGCCCATTCCTACAATAAATGTATCAATAAATTGCTTTGTTACAACGTTTGGAAGCTCTTCTCCAGCCTGGAATGCGCTCAGGTTCTGCTCGTTCAGCGCGTACCAGATCGGGTCGAACACGGAGTTAACCAGAATCTGTCCGTGCAGGCCGAAAAACCAGAATACCTGAATCATAAGAACAGCTATGATCGTAGCCGGCAGCCCGCTGCCAAGCGCGGTTAACGGTTCCTGTAACACGGTGTAAATAAAGTTCTGGGCAGACTCAAACGGGGTAAGACTGAACAAAATACGGATAGCGAGAAATACTGATAAGGTCAATGACACTGGGATTAAGGCGCTGAACGATCTGGAGACAGCCTCCGGAACTCCGGCCGGCATTTTGATCGTCAGGTTTTTCTGTACAAAGTAGCGGTACAGCTCGGCTGCGAGAAACGCGGTCAGTATACCGACGAACATGCCTTCCGCCCCGAGAGTGGAAGTAGGTATAACTCCCTCAACGTCTTCGAAGGTCTGCGGTGTTAATATGATAAAACCAGCCAGAGCAACAACCCCGCCGTAGAGTGCTTCCACGCCGTAAGAGGCTGTTAATTTATACCCTATACCGATGATAACAAAAAGTCCCATAATACTTAGCGTGGATGCCGAAGCCGGACCAAGCGCTGCCTGATAGGCTGCATAGGCGTCTTCCCCGATCAGCTGGTCAAGAAAAGGAAAATTGGCGAGAACAACTAAAATGGAGCCAAAAATGATTAACGGCAGGGCAATCAAAAACCCGTCGCGCAAGGCCGTCAGATGACGGTTATTATTTAACTTTTCTGCGATTGGCATTAGAATGTTTTCCAATACCTCCATAAAACGATTCATGTGTCTCCCCCCTATTTTTGCTCGCTTAACAGCTTCATGGCGTGATCAAGTACAGCTTTTCCGTCTACCCGTCCGTAAGCGACGGAATCAATAATATCAAGCGGAATCCCCTGTTCATCGGCAACCTTGCCAAATTTTTTCTTCATAAAACGCATCTGCGGGCCGATCAAAAGGACATCCGCCTTTTTGATTTCTTCCGGTGCTTTGTCCTGGGCTGCTGCCCATATTTCTGCCTGGACCCCCTGCTCTTCGGCTGCTTCCTTCATTTTTGAAACGAGAAGACTTGTCGACATTCCGGCGGAGCATGCTAATAAAATATTCATTGATATTCCTCCAATTAAAATAAAATGATGTGCGGTTGATATATTCAATATAATAAAATAGCGCTTTCACAGATAGAGAATGTTCTTCCGTTAGGAAGCGGAAATGATTTGCACTTCCTTCCTGTTTCTTTTGTGCTACTTTTATAGTATCCCTAATTGCGCACTGCAGACCATGAAACTTTTCTGCAGCGCTTACATACATGTTTACCTTTTAAGGGGGTTAAAGAGACATGACTACAAGGAGCAACAGCATTTTAAGAGAATTGGTTGCAAGCGGCGTCCCTGTGACCGGCAGCTACCTCGCAGCTCTGCAACAGGTGTCGAGCCGGACCATCCGGGAAGACATCAAAGGGCTTCAGGCAACGCTTCAGTCGCACGGAGCAGAAATTGAAGCCATTAAAGGAAGGGGATACCACCTGAAGATCATCGACAATGATAAGTTCCGGGCATATGTAAAGGAGTACCTGCAGCCGGCATCCCCTGATTCACAGGCTCTCCCCAATCTGCCCGAAGAACGGGTCGCGTATCTGATTCAGCGGCTGCTTCTTGCCAGTTCCTTTATCAAGCTGGATGAGCTTGCCGATGAGATGTTTGTAAGCCGTTCCACGGTACAGAATGACCTGAAAAAGGTAAGGGAAATTTTAAAGGAGTATAATATTGCTCTCGAACGGACAGCCAATGACGGCCTGCATCTTCAGGGAAGCGAGATGCGAATGCGCTTTTGCATCGCTGAATATATTTTCGACCGGCAGAACGAGCAGCCGCGCCACGATCAGTCGCTGCCTTTTCTTCACCTTTCTGAAGAAGAACGAAAAAGCATCTGGAGCATTATTTTAGAGCAGATTAAAAGTCAGCACATTTCTTTATCCGATATTGCCCTGCACAATTTATTCAACCATATTCTTATTGCCTACCAGCGCATCCAGGACGAGCATTACGTATCGATGTATCACGCAGAATTTGATGAACTGACGCAAAAGCGTGAATATCAGGTAGCCAAAAACATTGTTGAAGAAATCAACCAGACCTGGCAGGTGTCCTTCCCGGCAGAAGAGATTGCCTATATTACACTTCATCTGCTCGGCACCCGTCTGTTTGACAACGAAGAAGGCACTGCTGAAGCGGTTAAAAACTCCCTGGATACTGATACGTATGACATGGTCGCTTTTCTGCTCGCTCATATCGACAACGAGCTGCACCTGAAGCTCCAGCACGATCAGGAGCTTATCATCGCCCTTGCGCTTCATCTGCAGCCCGCCATCAGCCGGTTCCGTTACAATATGAACGTTCGTAATCCGATGCTTGCCGATATTAAGGCCAACTACCCGCTCGCCTTTGAAGCCGGGGTAGTCGCCGGTATCGCTCTCGAAGAGCATTACGATATTCGCATTGATGAAAATGAAATTGGGTATCTGGCTCTCCATATCGGTGCTGCTCTTGAGCGCAGTAAAATGGAAACGACGCCTGCCCGCTGCCTGATCGTCTGCGCCTCCGGACGCGGAAGCGCCCAGCTGCTCTACTACCGGCTCCAGTCAAAATTCGGAAAACGCCTCCACATCATGGGGACGACAGAATACTACCGCCTGCGGGAGATGAATTTTGACCACATAGACGTGATCATCAGCTCCGTCCCTATTTATGATGAGCTTCCTGTACCAGTCCTTCAGGTAAATACAATTCTCGGCGAAACCGACCTGCGTACGATTGAAAGCTTTGTTTCCCAGGAGCCTGCCGTCCGCACGTATTTACGGGACTCGCTGGTCTTTTTACACCAGCCTCTTTCTGACTCAAAGCAAGTGCTCGAGTTTTTCGAGCGGGAGCTTTCCTCCCGGCGCTTAATTGATGATGGTTTTCTCGATTCTGTCCTCGAACGGGAGCATGTGGCCTCAACTGCCTTCGGCAACCTTGTCGCCATTCCTCATCCGGTCACGCCGAAGACCGAGGAGACCTTCTTGGCCTTCTGCACGCTTGATAAACCTGTACGCTGGGGTGAGCGGCCTGTGCAGCTTGTCTGCCTGTTAAATGTTAAAAAAGACAGCACCGAAGACCTTCAGGAGATGTATGAGCTGCTCGGCCGGGTGATTGAACAGCCGAAATTAATTCAAAGGCTGTTAAAAGCAGAAACTGCTGAAGGGTTTCTCCAGCTCCTCGCCTCCTCATAAGTCGATCTGGCAGAGAAAATAATCTTTCTCTGCCTTTTTCCTTTTTCAAAAACGATTTTCGTAAATTATTCACATCCTCTCCTCCTTTCTGAACGTATTCTTTGTTATAAAGGAAGAAGAAGTTTATAATCACGTTCTCGTTCATATAAAAGGAGGAAAAACCTATGCGCCGTTTAATCGCCTGCTTAGCTGCAGGCTTCCTGCTTTCGCCCGCAGTGGCTGAAGCACATACACACCTCGAAAGCTCCGACCCTGAAGACGGAGCCACGGTAGAGGCACCGGAAGACATCACGTTTTATTTTGACGGCCCTATCGAAGACTACAACGGGGTCACGGTCAAAGATGCCGAAGGAAACGACGTGGAGACCGCCGACGTTTCCATCGAACCAGAGGACCAATTGAATGTAACCATGGAAGAGCCACTTGACGCAGGAGAATATGAAGCCTCTTTTGATATTGTCAGTGAAGACGGCCACATTATGGAGGACAGCTCTTCGTTCACCGTAGAAGAAGCATCCGAAGAAGAGGCGGCTGCCTCCGGTGACAACTCCTCTTCTGAAAACAACGCGGAAGGAGCGGAAGAAAACGCCGAAGGCGAAACCGAAAGCGCCATTAATGAAGAAGAAGCCGGCTCCGGATTCGGCATAACCATCGGCCTCATCGGCCTCGGTCTCGTCGCCGCCATCGTTGCACTGTTTCTCTTCCGCCTGAAACGCCGGACATGATTCTTGCAGCAGGCAACGCTCTGCAGTATTTGTTTTTCGCTGTACTCGCCGGTACGCTTTTACTTCAGCTTATTCCTTCTACGCACCGGCCGGCTCTTTCTATTCCGTTTTTCGTTCCGGCAGCAGCTGCAGCCCTGCTGCCTCTCGTTTCCTTCGTCCCCATCGCCCAGCTCACCCACACGGTAGCTGCGGGCAGGGACATGCCTTTTTTCGGAGCCCTTGAGCGCGTATTGTTCCAGTACGAAGTAGGCAAGAGCTGGGTAGTACTGTTTGTGCTGAGCTTTTTTCTGCTCGGGATATTTATTCTTTTCTTTCATTCCACCGGCATGCCCCGTGCTGCTGCTGTGGTCGGGCTCGTTCTTATTATGGGAATGATTGGCGCTCTGGGAGCATCCGGTCACGCTGCCAACGCGATCCCGCTCATCGGCGGAACGCTTCACTTTTTCCATCTGCTTGCCGTGAGTCTGTGGATCGGCACGCTTTTAATGGTCAGCTGGTTTGCCGTTTCCTATAAACAATGGGCTTCTTTTCTGGAATGGTTCACGCTGATCGCTGTCATGTGTGTCATTATTATCGCCTTTACCGGCGTAATCATGGGACAGCTTTTGACAGACCCTTTTATCGGTTCGTGGGCTCTTCCATACGGCGAAGCGCTCATATGGAAGCATTTGTTTTATATTGTTATTCTCATTTTTGCTCTTTTTAACGGCATATTTATCCGCAAACGTCTGCAGCAGGTCAAGGATTACAATCCGCGGCAGTGGCTTCGGGCAGAAAGCCTGACCGCCATGCTCATCTTTGTTATTACAGCTTTTATGACCGAGCAGGAACCGGGCGGCAGTCTGCATTATGAAAACCCGGCCTTTTTGTTTCACGTGCTCTACCCTGCTTCTATAACGGACAATCCTTCCTTTCAGCTGCAGCTGCATCCAATCACCATTTTAAGCGTGCTGTTATCCATTGGATTTTTATACCTGATGGTGCAGAGCTTTCATCGCGGACGCTCGCCGTTCAGCGTTTTCATTCTCGGCTGTATGTTCGTGCTGAGTGCCTATACCGGTCTCGTATATATTCTGGATTTTGCCTGAACAGGCATGCTGTCCAAGTGCTCATGGAATGTTCATGGGTGCTTTTTTATTTGCACACCGATTATTTCCGGGTAATAATTAATGTTAATGAAAGGAGCTGTTTTATGTTTCAATTGAACGACGTAAAATACAAAAATATTATTAACACAAAAAAGCTGACCATACCGACAGATACCATCACTGCCGTTACTGGTCCGAGCGGCTCCGGAAAATCAACTCTTCTGCGTCTTCTTAATTATTTGATCACCCCGGAACGCGGCACCGTTTCCTATCAGGGGAAGGCGTTCTCCGACTGGGAGCCCATAGAACTGCGCAGGCAGGTGATGATGCTTCCCCAGCAGCCGGTGCTGTTTGGAGAAACGGTTGCTGAAAACCTTCAGGCCGGAAGACTGTTCAGCGACAGGGAAGAAGCTTCTGAGGAAGAGCTTACCGCAGCAGCACGGCAGTGCATGCTTGATAAAAAACTTAGTGACCCTGCCGAAAATCTGTCCGGCGGAGAACAGCAGCGTCTCTCTCTTGCCCGCCTGCTTCTTGCCGGTCCCGATGTTTACTTACTGGACGAGCCGACGTCAGCGCTCGATGAAGATATGGAATGGAACGTTATGGAGCGATTCCTGGCTGAGGCACGCCGTTCTGCCAAAGGAATTATTTTTATCAGCCATGCGACGGCGATGGCCGATCACTTTGCCGACCACATTATTCAGTCAGATTCATTTGCCCGGGGAGAGGAGTGACACTATGACAGAAAACACCTCTATTATCGAGCTGTCGTTCTGGCAGATCCTTGCCGCCTACGTGTTTATCGTTCTTCTTCTCGCCATTGTGCGCTGGCGGAAAATCCCACGGGAAAAAGAAATACTCATTTCTTCGCTCCGCATGACGTTTCAGCTGCTGTTAATGGGCTACGTGCTTATGTTTTTATTTGAAAATCCGAGCCCCTGGCTTACGTCGCTGATTGTCCTTTTGATGCTCGGCTTTGCGATCTGGAATATCTTTCAGCGCGTCCGCAGCCCCTTAACCCGGGAAATGAAGCGGGCAATTGCTGTATCTATGAGCATCGGCACCATCCTGAGCCTGCTGTATTTCAACTTCGTAGTCATTCAATTTGCTCCGTGGTTTAACCCCCGCTATTTCATTCCAATTGCAGGCATGATTATCGGCAATTCCATGACTGGTATTACTCTTGGGGTCCAGACGCTGACAGAGCACCTGCACAGCCAGCGCTCACGGGTGGAGGCAGCACTTATGCTCGGAGCAACACCAAACCAGGCCACCCGTAAAATTGTAAATCAATCCTTTGACGCGGCCATTCTCCCAACGATTAATAATATGGTCGGCGCAGGAATTGTATTTCTGCCGGGGATGATGACCGGACAGATTATTTCCGGCGTCAACCCCGTGACAGCGATCGGCTACCAAATCGCTATCCTTCTGGGTATTACCGGGGCTGTCGCTCTCAGCGTTATTTTATTTACCCAGCTCGGCTACAAGACGTATTTTAACCACCGTATGCAGCTGAAGGAGTAATAGAGCGGCTGCTTCAGCTGTACGCCGAAGGCATATATTCTTTTGACTGCTTTTCAGAAAAGCTTCACTTTTTTTCCATTTGCCCGATATGAAGTAAGAGAAGGTATTTGTTTACATATTGGGGGAGTGGATGAACGTGAAGGAAAAATTATTACAGCCGAATCTTCGAAAAAAATTACTCGTATGGTTTTTAGTGATCGGCCTGCTTCCGGCTGCGGCTGTCGCTTTTTTTGTCTTTCAGGAAAGCAGCAGTGTCGTAGTGGCTGAAGAAGAAGAAAAACTGACCATGACTTCTGAAGCCGCAGCAGAGGAGATGGACCGCTGGCTCGTCAAACGGCTTGATGAAATTGTACTCGCTGCAGGAACGCAGGATATGAGCAGCGGTGATACCGATACCCGCCTCAGCCTGATGAATCAGATCATTGACCGCGATGAAACGTTTGAAACGGTCGTATTTACCGGTAAAAGTGGAATCGTAGAGGCTCATACTACTGAAGAAAACATAGGGGAGCTCGATCTCGGCGACAGGGACTACTTTAAGAATGGAATGAACGGGGAGACTACGATCTCCGACGTCCTTAACTCCAATGCCACCGGAAACCGCATTGTGGTTGTGGCTTCACCGGTAACCGCCTCTAATGGGGAGATTGCCGGCGTCATGTCTGCCTCTGTTAATTTTGATGCTTTAATGGAGCGTTATACAGGCAGCGAAAAGGAAAACAGCGCTATGCCTATTCTCGTGGATAATCAAAACGTCATTCAGCTTCATCCGCAGGAAGACCTTATCGGCCAGCCGGTCGGCCAGGCTGATATCAGCGGTGAATGGCAGTCGCTGCTTGCCCAGGATCAGGAGGAAGCATCCTCCACGACAATAGAAAACGGCAATGAACAATTACTCGTATCCGCTGCCCCGGTTCAGGAAGCAGGCTATAAAATTTTCTTTCTGACGCCAATGGAGGAGATCCTCGCAGCCACAAACGCCCTCAAGTGGACAGTGCTTACGATTATCGGCGTGGCAGCTCTGCTCATTATTGGTGCTGCCGTTCTGATCGCCGGCCGTATTACAAAGCCGATCCGTTTAATTACCGATCGGGTGAAGCAGGTAGCCGATGATGATTTAACCGGTGATGATATTGAGCTGAACCAGCGGGATGAAATCGGCCAGCTTGCCATGCATTTTAACCGCATGAGCACCAGGCTGAAGGAGCTGATTGGACAGTTTGATATGAGCTCCCGTCTTCTTCAGGACTCATCAGAACAGCTTTTGTCAAATTCCAGCAAATCCAGCCAGGCCATTACCGAAGTCAATGCCTCCCTGCAGCAGGTAGCCTCAGGCTCGGAGCAGCAGTCTGTAAGTATTAAAGAAAGCGCCGGGGCCATGGAGGAAGTCTCCAAGGGTGTCCAGGAGGTAGCGGGCAGCACGACCTCCATTTCCGAGCATGCGGCTTCGACGACAGAAAAAGCGAACGGCGGCCTCGTTACGGTGAGCGACGCCCTGGAAAAAATGCGCTCCATTCATGCCTCTGTCGAACGTTCCAATGAAGTAAACCAGACGCTGAGTGCCCGCTCCCGGGAAATTGAAAACATTTTAAATGTCATCACTGCCATTTCAGAGCAGACTAACCTGCTTGCCTTAAACGCTGCTATTGAAGCAGCCAGGGCCGGAGAGCACGGCAAAGGGTTTGCCGTCGTCGCCGAAGAGGTACGAAAGCTCGCCGAGCAGTCCCGGGACTCTTCCTCCCAGATTGCTTCGATTATTTCAACGATTCAAACGGAAATCCAGGATTCCGCCGTCTCCATGGAGCAGGTCACCGGCGAGGTTCAGGATGGTCTGCAGATGACCGAACAGGCAAAGGCGGCTTTTCAGGAAATTTCGGATTATACGAACGAAGTCAGCGTGCGCCTTGAAAGTGTGGCAGCCACTTCGGAGCAAATGGCGGCAAGCTCTCAGGAAATAACCGCTTCCTTTGACGAAATCTCGGCAATTTCTGAACACAATGCCGGCACCTCCCAAAGCGTGGCCTCAGCCTCGGAAACGCAGCTTCAGGCGGTAGAAGAGATCGACGCTCTCGCGGAAGCACTGAATATGATGTCCAAAGAATTAAATACCATCGTTTCCCATTTCCAAACGGAAAACGACTAAACGCTAAAAAGATCCCGGCTCGATGCGAGCGGGGATCTTTTTTTATGAGCTTCCGAAAATCAGCCTTAACGAAACAAAGATGAGACTGATAGCCAGCACGCGTAGAATAATAGCCCCCGGCAGCTTTGCCGCAAGCGCAGAACCAATCTGGCCGCCGACTACAGCCCCAATCGCCAGCCAGAGCACACTCTCCCACTGCACGTGGCCGAACCAGGCATGCGCCGCCGTTCCTACTGCCGCCGAAAGCACCATCAAAAACATCGAGGTCGCCGTCGCAATATGGGGCGGAAAAGCTAGAAGCATCACCATGGTAGGCACCATGACAGAGCCTCCCCCGACACCAAACGACGTTGAAATAACGCCGACAGCCAGCGCAATCGACAGACCGATCCATCGATTGTATGAGTATTCATATGTATGTCCAGTAAGGTCTGTAAACGTCCGGCTTGTCGTCGGCCTGCCGGCGCTCCGCTGTTTGTTTTTCGGACGGAACAGCAAAAACAGGGCCATACAGAACAAAAAGATGCCAAACGCAGTATAAAACGTATCTGTATCAAAAAACTGGGTCAGCCACGCGCCAAAGACTGCGCCCGGCATCATGGCAAGCGCAAAATAGACACCGCTTTTATAATCAATCCTTTTTTGCTTCGAATATGTCCAAGTGCTTGAAATGGCAGTAAACAAAAGAACTGCCATCGAGGTGCCGGCAATATCCGAGGCCGGCATCGGAAAGAACAGTGCAAGTATCGGTACAATAATAAACGCTCCGCCGAGTCCGACCAGCGAACCGCAGGCAGCGGCAAAGATGCCTGTGAGCAGCAGTAAAACAGCTTCCATCATTTCCTTGTCCTCTTTTCTTCTATGTAATTCAGCTCCATTTTAGCATGAACAGTCATTAAAAAAAGCCGGCTTATCCAGCCGGCCCGCCCGAATCCTGCCCTACGTTGTTACCGGGGCATCGTTTACCTGTTTCACAAACTCCCGCATAATGGCAGGCAGATCCGGCCATGCATGTCCGGAAACCAGGTTTTTGTCCACGTAATCCATTTCATTGATATACTCTGCGCCCATGCTTTCCACTTCCGGCTTGCACGCCTGGTAAGCGGTCAATTTTCTTCCTTTTGCCACCTCTGCGATTGGTGTCAGCACAAGGCTTCCATGGCACATAATCGCAATTGGCTTATCCTTTTCAAAGAAATGCTTCACAATTTCAAGCAGGTCCTTGTTCATCCGGATGTGCTCTGGTGCTCTTCCTCCCGGGATGATCAGCGCATCGTAATCAGAGACATTTACGTCTTCAAAAGCGATATTCGCTTCGATGCCGTACCCCGGTTTTTCCGTATACGTTTCCCAGTCTTCAAAGTCGTGAATTACCGTATGCAGCTTTTTGACACTGGCAGCTGCCAGATCCACATGAAATCCTTCCTCCATGCACCGAAAATAAGGGTAATACACCTCCAGCGCTTCCACGGCATCACCGGCCACGATCAATACTCTTTTCGCACTCATCGTACACGCTCCTTTTTTGATTGATGGAAAGCTTACTTTTATTTTATACCCCTTTTGATGTAATAGAAATATGTTTTCTGAAACAAATAAAAAGGGTAAGGAAACTTAGCTTTGTTCCATAAGAGGAGGAAAACCATATGCTGCCCGGTCTTTTACTCGGCCTCACAATTATTTTTGTATTGATCAATCTATATTACTTTTTCACGAATAAAACATACAAACAGACAGCATTCAGTCCGGCTATGTTTTACAAGCTGTTTGTAATCATGTTGAGCCTGACGTTTGCTTTTGCTTTGCTGTACTATTTTCTTTCTTTTTATGAAACTGTCTTTAAGATCAATGATCCTACCGACACTACCGCTGAATCCACTTTTTTAAACTGTTTGTATTTCAGCGGCGTCACTATTTTGTCTGTTGGCTACGGCGACCTTGTGCCCATCGGCACTGCCAGAGCTTTTGCTCTTCTGCAGGCAGCTCTGGGTCTTCTTCTCCCCACCGCTTATTTTATGAAAGCATTCGGCTCCTCGCAAAATGAAGAATCTTCATGACAAATGCCTTCCGCAGCTTTCTCTTTTTTGCAGCTCGGTGGCCACAAGCACCGTTTTGGGAACCGTTCTTCGTCCATCGAGCCTTTCAAGCAGAAGATCCACCGCCGTCTCCCCCATCACCTCTGTGTAAACCTTCACGGACGTAAGCGGCGGATAAATAAATTTAGCGACACTGACGTCATTGACACTGGCCACACTGATGTCTTCCGGCACTCTGATCTGCGCTTCATGAAGCGCGCGCAGGCATCCTACTGCCATCGTGTCATTAGCCACAAACAGAGCTGTCGGTCTCGTTTCTGCGGCCTCAGCGGCCAGTTCGTTTTTTGTTAAATCATAGCCATCCTGAACCGTGAAGCGGCCCGTTCGTATCCAGGGCACCGTATGGCGGTCTTTTTCGGTCATCAGCCGGCGGAAGGTCTCTTCCCGCGGATCCGGAATCGTTGCGGTTTCTGACGGGTAGGACTCCCGCCCGCCCAGATAGCCGATACGCTTGTGCCCCAGCTCCTGAAGATAAGAAAGAACTTTTTCCGTTACACGCTGAAAATCGGCAATAACGGCGTCAAACGTCTCATCGTCAGGAGCAGAATCCACAAAGACGAGCTGCGTGCTCACATGCTGCAGGCGTGCCGCCTGCTCCGGGCTGAATTTGCCAACAGCGATGACCGGTTCACTTTCAGCCGTTTCCTGCTCCAAAAATTCTTCAAGCAGCAGGCGCCGTGCCCGGATACCCAGCTCATCGCAGCGCTTTTCAATGCCCAGGCGGATCGACAGGTAATACAGGTCTTCAAGCTCTTCCTGTTCGGTGTACCAGTAAACGATAGTAAGGGACTGAACGGCCTGTTTGCGTTTTGCGTGCTTTGTATAGTTCAGCGCTTCGGCGGTCTGGAAAATACGCTGCTTCGTGCTTTCCGCTACTGACAGTGTGTCATCATAGTTCAACACCCGGGAAACCGTGGCTATCGATACGCCGGCTTCTTTTGCGATATCCTTTATCGTTGCCATGTCATCAGCTTCCTTTTATTTTTCTTTGAGCTCTAAGGGGAGCGCGTACAAAAACTGGAGGAATCCGCGGCGTCCAAAAGCATCCTGCTTGAAAACGCCGGCATGGTGCAGCACCTCCATAAATTTTTCACCTACGGCCTGTTCAACTCCCAGCCGTACTTCAGCTTCCGGTTGGCCCTGCAGCTTATCGCGCAGCTCTTCAGCCCACGTTTCGTGCTGTTCGGGCACACGCTCTCCAAGCCCGGCGGCAAATTCAGTGATCTGATCGAGTTCACCGAGGAGTCTGGCCGGGAGAACAGCCAGTCCCATAACTTCAATCAGTCCGATGTTTTCTTTTTTAATATGATGCACTTCCTCGTGGGGATGAAACAGGCCGTACGGATGCTGCTCTGTCTTCCGGTTGTTGCGCAGCACTATATCCATTTCCCAGGCCGTACCGTTTTTCCGTGCAATCGGTGTTACTGTATTGTGCGGTTCTCCGTTGGAGTAGGCTTCTATCTCAAGCTCCGCGTCAGTATAGTCCTGCCATGTTTTCCGGACAGCCTCCGCAGCCTCAATCACGCTTTTCTGCTCCTCTGAGCGCAGCCGCAGCACACTCATCGGCCAGTGAACAATTTCCACGGTTAAATCCGGATATTTCGTTGATTCAAAAACGGTTTCCGGCTCTGCTTTTTCCAAAGCAAAGGTATACCTTCCGCCCTGGTAGTGATCGTGGGATAAAATCGAGCCGCCCACTACTGGAAGGTCTGCGTTTGAACCCATAAAATAATGCGGAAACTGCTCAACAAACCCAAGAAGCCTGGTAAATGTTTCCCGGTTGATTTTCATATCCCGGTGATATTCGCTGAGAAGAATGGAATGCTCCGGGTAATAAATATACGGGGAATACTGAAGGTACCATGTTTCCCCTTCAAGCTCTGTCCGGACTAACCGGTGGTTCGACCGGGCCGGATGGCCGAGCCGTCCCGGATATCCTTCATTTTCTTTACACAAAACGCACTTCGGGTACGACACCGGCACACTTTTCTGCTTTTCCGCTTCAATATCACGCGGATCTTTTTCCGGTTTGGAGAGATTGATCGTAATATCGACCGGCCCATAGGAAGATGCATACGGGAAATGAACGTTTTTGGCTACCCGGTCCATCTGAATGTAGTTGGAGAACCGGCTCAGCCAGTAAAAATAATCGGTGGCCTCGACCGGGTCCCGGCGGTGCTTTTCTTCAAAGGTCCGCTGGACGTCAGAAGGCCGGGGAAGGAAAATATTCATGATGTCTGCTTTGGCCTGTTCCCGCCTGTCGAGCAAATCCTCCACGATCCCTGCCTCCACCATGTAGGAGGTGAGCTGCCCGAGCAGTTCCTCAAACGGCTTTGGCCCGCCAGCTGCATTTTCATCAATCGCTTCGAGGTGAAGCTCCCGCAGCAGTTGATTGCGTGCATACACCTTATCCTCTGCATGAATTAATTTATTTTCCTCTGCCCAGTCGACGAGCGACATGACAGCTGAATCCACCTGTATAGCCATAAAACCTCTCCTTTCGCTTACTTTTGTCCGGCACGTGCCAGCTCCCGTGCTCCCCCGCCGGCAGTAGCTTTGTAGAACGAAGGTTTGAAGCCTATCTCTTTTTCATAGGCTTCTGCAATACTTTTCTCTGCCTCTTCGGCCTGGCTATGTTCCACAAAAGCGATCGCGCATCCGCCAAACCCTGCTCCGGTCATCCGGGCACCAATCACGCCGGGCTGCTTCTGGGCGGCTTCAGCCAGCGCGTCGAGTTCGGGACCGGTCACCTCATAATCCTCCTTTAACGAGCGGTGTGACTCATTAAGCAGCCAGCCAAATGCTTCATAATTTTCCGCCTTCAGCATTGCTGCTGCCTGCTTCGTGCGGTCGTGCTCATAAATAACGTGCCGGGCTCTTTTTCGGACTGTTTCATTTTTTACCTCCCGGCTGAGCTGATTCCAATCCTCTACCGTTAACTCACAAAGGCTCGTAATGTCCCGGTGCTGCTGCATTTCTGCCAGTGCTTCTTCACATTCCGCCCGCCGCTCATTATAGGCTGATCCTGCGAGCTCCCGGGACTTGTTCGTGTTCATAATCAAAATAGTATATTTATCTGTCGGAAGCGGAGCGTATTCATATTCAAGCGTTCCACAGTCAAGCAACATGGCATGTCCTTCTTTGCCAAATCCGATCGCAAACTGATCCATAATACCGGTCTGAACGCCGATATACTCGTTTTCCACCTGCTGGGCGTACTGCACAAGGGTTTTAACAGGAAGTCCCCAGCCCTCCCACTCATTCAGCAGTACGGCTGTAACCAGTTCAATTGACGCCGACGATGATAGGCCGGCCCCGTTTGGAATATTACCGGAAAAATAAATATCATAGCCGGTTTCGACTTGATAGCCTTCCGCTGCCAGAATGGCAAACATCCCTTTCGGATAATTCGCCCAGCCGTGTTCCTCCTGAAACGAAAGCTCATCCAATGAGAGCGTAACCATTCCGTCGTTTAAAAAATTGCCGCTCACCAGCCGCAGCTTTCGGTCACTACGGCCGGCCGCTGCTGCATATGTGCCGTTTGTAATCGCACACGGGAACACATATCCCCCGTTATAATCTGTATGTTCACCAATGACATTAATACGGCCAGGAGCAAAAAACAGCCGTTCCGCCAGACGGGAAAACTGTTGTTCAAATTCTTTCAATACCGATGCATCCATGAAATAGCCTCCTTCATTCTTTTTATCAGTATAGCGGAAAGCTAAGTCGAAATAAATATTTTACTAAAATTTTTACTTTAAAATTTTAGATTTTCACAGCCTGAATAGGGGTAATGGTACCTTTAGCAGAGAGGAGGCGGCCCGGGTGTTTTTTAATAAATTGTTTGAACGTCTGGTTAATGTAAATACAGCGGTTATTTTTATGATTACTGCCCTCGTGATTGGGGGAAGTTCCTTTGCTATCTATTACATAGAGCCTGAAGAATTCGGCAGCCCGTTCAACGGCTTCTGGTGGGTCATGACTTCTGTCACTACTGTCGGCTTTGGTGATTACGTTCCGCAGACAGTGCCCGGAAAGCTGTACGGAATTTTTCTGTACATGATCGGCATTGGTCTGATCTCTATCGTGATCAGTAAAATTATTGATTTTATATATGTATACAACCGCAGAAAGGAGCGGGGAAAATTGGATTACAACGGCAAAAATCATATCGTCATTGCGGACTGGAGCAAGCACGCGAAAATCGCGATTCAGGAAATTTTAAACACGGAAAAAAATATTGAGATCGTACTTATCGATCAGTACGAAGAAACACCGTATCACCATGACCGCCTGTTTTACGTCCGCGGCAATCCGGCCGAAAAAGAAGTACTCGAGCAGGCAAATATCAGTGAAGCCCGGGCGGTATTTATTTTCCCCAATGAAATCACCATCAGCGGAGAATATATTCATGATCCTTCCTATATCGACGGCAAATCATTATTAATTGCCACCAATATCCAGCGTCACTTTAAAGGTATTTATACCATCGTAGAGGTTAAGGAGCGAAATAATATTCACAACTTCACCCATGTGGACGTGGATGAATTTATCGTCAGCTCAGAAATGATCTCCCAGCTGGCCGTCCGTTCCGCTTTCAGCCGGGGCACCTCAAGGATCGTGTCACAGCTTTTGTCAAAGAAGCACGGAGAGGATTTGTATGAAATACCTAAACGCCCCTCGTGGGGGACATACCGCGAAGCCTACATGGATCTGCTCGAAGAAGGAGCCACTCTCGTTTCAGACCACGATGATTTAAATATCAATCATAAGCTCGACGAACGTATTCCGGAGGACGCCCAGCTTTTCGTCATCTGCCACGAAGATACGTACCATAAAATTAGCGGAAAACAGGCAAAATAAATTATTCTCCCCTGTTTAACTGGAAATTACCTCCTTATCATCCTTCGGCTGCGTTATAATAGCCGGGTAAAATAACTAAACGAAAAGGTGTGACGCATATGAGCTTTAACTGGGGCATCATTGGCACCGGCAATATTGCCGGAAAATTTGCGGAAGCATTGAACGAGGAACACGGCAGCATTCATTCCGTCTGCTCCCGCACCATGGATAAAGCCAAAGGCTTTGCAGATGATTTTAACATTGGGCATCCGTTTGATTCGCTGGAGACATTCATAGAAGACGAAGCGCTTGATATCGTCTATATCGCCACTCCCCACACGAATCACTACGAGATTGCCAGGCAGTGCCTTGAAAACGGGAAGCATGTGTTTTGCGAGAAGGCCATTACTGTTAACAAGCAGCAGCTCGATGAACTGGCGGCACTTGCTTCAGACCGGGACCTGGTGCTGCTTGAAGCGATGACGCTGTATTATCATCCGCTTCACCGTAAGCTGCAGCAAAAAATCGCAGACGGGGTAATCGGCAGCGTGCGCTCTATTAACGTCACGTTTGGTACTATTAAAGAGTACGACACCACCAACCGCTTCTTTAACCCGGACCTTGCCGGGGGCGCAATGCTTGATATCGGCGTTTACGCCCTATCTTTTGCCCGTTTTTTCCTGCAGGAGCAGCCGCAGGAGGTAACTACCATTGGAGAAATGGCTGGAAGCGGCGTCGATGACCAGTCAGGCATCGTTTTAAAAAACAGCCGGGGCCAGATGGCCACAGTCCAGCTTTCCTTCAGCTCCAGGCTTCCTAAGAGAGGGATTATTGCCGGCGATAAAGGCTCAATTACTGTCGACAACTTTCCGCGGGCCGACGAGGCAGTCATCGAGTATACAAGCGGAGAAAGCGAGCGCGTTACTCAGGGCGAGACGTCAAAAGCCCTCCATTATGAAATCCGGGAAATGGAACGGTCCGTCTCCAGCCGGGACTATGCCTCTATTCTGCAGTACTCCTCTGATGTGATGGCACTTATGGACGAATCCCGGCGGCAGTGGAATTTTCGCTATCCATTCGAATAATCCCGATTTCCCGGGAAATACAAGTAAAGCCTTTATTCCGCGCGGAATAAAGGCTTTTTTACTTAACGGGACTCCAGCAGCACATTGTTAATGGCCTCTGCCACCCCATTTTCATTGTTTGTCAGTGTAATAATATCAGCTGCTGCCTTGATTTCCGGAATGGCATTTCCCATCGCCACCCCGCACCCTGCTGCCTCTATCATAGATAAATCGTTGCCGTTATCTCCGATACACATTACCTCCTCCCGGGCGATGCCGAGCCGGGCCGCCAGATCCATCACTGCGTTACCCTTACTTGCTTTTGGATGGAGAAATTCCAAAAAATGTGGTGTGCTGCGCATGATTTCATTTCTCGCTTTAATTTTCTCCGGCAGTAAAAGCTCTGTTTGGTCAATGTCATCTTTCTCGCCGACAAACATCACCTTCGGCAGTGCCACAGATGGTCCGACCTCTTCAAGCATGCGCACGCGTAAAGGTATATTATTTAAGTAGGCGTCAAGCACCGTGTATTTATCAATATCCTTTTGCGGCGTGTAAATATGCTTTTCACTAAAGTACTGCATAGCTATGGGCAGCTCCCGGCTCAGATGCTCAAGCTCCATAACGTCTTCATACAGCATATCGAGCTGACTGACGACCCGGCTTGCGAATGTCTCCTGGACAAGCGCGCCGTTAAATACAGCAATATAGTCCCCCTCTTCCCGAAGTGACAGCTGATCGACATAACGCTGGACACCCGGGAGCGGCCGTCCGGTACACAGGACGATTTTGATGCCGGCTGCTTTCGCTTTCCGGACCGCCTGAATCACCTCCGGCGTCAGTTCGTGCTGATCATTCAGCATAGTCCCATCCATATCTACGGCTATTAGTTTGTACATACTAATCCTCCTGCGTATTTAAATATGTCCTGCCGGTCCCCACAGGAAATGCTCCTCCATATAGGCGAGCAGTTCTTTTTTCCGGTGCTGAAGAGCTCTGCATACCTGCTGGCCTACCGGCACCTGCAGCACCTTTTTTCCACACTGGCCGCATACATCCTTTTCAGCAAACGTATGAAGGACATTTAACGGAAATAGCGGCTTTCCATCGGCTATTAAAAACTGAAAGCGCTGGCCGTGGATCGAAAATAAAACAGTATACCCCTGGAACTCTGCTGCCTTGTGTACAATCACATTTTCTACTTCGGTCATAGCTGTGTTTTTCCGCACCCCGGACCTCCTTTTTTATAGGGGACTGACTTCTTCTTTATTAAACGTAATAATATCTCTGTTTTTCACAGAAAAATATCCGGTCATGCTTTTAGTATAACTTTTTGCTGAAAATCACGCCCGCCTCTTTTAAAAAATCATTCCCCGGGGAATGAACAGTAAGGAGTCCAAACATCCAAGGAGGCTATACAATGGCATCAGCACAAAACCGGGCTTTTCGGCTTCGGGAGTCGAGAAGCATAGAAAATCTGGAGATGACAGAAGAATCCATGCCGCAGGTGCAGCGGGGAGAAGTGCTTGTCCGGGTAAAAGCTACTTCCTTAAACTACCGCGACCTCGCGATGATCGAAGGCAACTATCCGGGCGAGCTGCGGGATAATCTCGTACAGCTGTCGGACGGGGCCGGTGAAATTGTCGAAGCAGGCGAAGACGTTCGCCGCTTCCGCGTTGGAGATCGGGTAGCCGGTAATTTCACACGGGAATGGTTCGGAGGAAAGCGTCCTTCCTATATGGAGCCGTATGGCACACACAGTGACGGCTGGCTGACGGATTATAAAGTCATCAATCCGGAAGAGCTTGTGCGTCTGCCTGATCATCTTACGTACGAGCAGGGAGCAACGCTTCCATGCGCGGCCGTCACTGCCTGGAACGCCCTTCACGGACCATCTCCAACCGGTCCCGGAGATACCGTTCTGACGCTTGGCACCGGTGGCGTTTCCGTCTTCGCCGTTCAGCTGGCGAAAATCCTCGGCCTGCGCGTTATCTCCACCACCTCGAGCAGCTGGAAAGAGGAAAAGCTCGAGGAACTCGGCTCTAACAACATCATCAACTACAACGATACCCCGGACTGGGGAAAACGTGCGAAAGAGCTTTCCAACGGCGGCGTCAATCGGGTCGTCGAAGTGGTTGGTCCCGCTTCATTCCATCAGTCCATTGAAGCAGTCGCCCCCGGCGAGGAACTCTCTTTAATCGGCGTGCTCACAAGAACCGGGGAGAAAATTGATTACTTCGACCTGTTCGGAAAAGCTTCTACAAGAACGATCGGTGTCGGCAGCCGGGACATGTTTGAATCCATGAACCGTGCAATCGCTGCCCATCAGCTGACACCGGTCATTGATACGGTCTATCCATTTGAACAGGCCCAGGAGGCCTACCGCCATATGAAGAGCCAAAACTTTTTCGGCAAAATTGTTATTTCCCACGAGCAGTAATAAAACAAGCGGAGCGCATCTGTGACGCGCTCCGCTTAATTTTTCCCAACCCATTCGAATAGTAAGGAGAGGATCTCGTTGACAGACGTTACCGCCGCTTCCCCGTTTACATTACATAATAAAAATGTGACATTTAAAAACCGGTTCGTTAAATCAGCCATGAGCGAAGGCCTCGCTACAAGAGCCCACCTGCCGGATGCTGACATCTTCCGGCTGTACCACACATGGGCTAAAAGAGGGGCAGGCTTACTAATTACCGGGAACGTGATGATAAATCAGCAGGCGCTTGGGGAGCCGGGAAACGTCGTGCTTGAGAGCGAAAAGCAGCTTGGCCTCTTCCGCGCCTGGGCCCGTGCCGGCACGCATAATGACACCCATTTATGGATGCAGATTAATCACCCGGGCAAACAGGTACCAAAAGGCGTTGCCCGTGAAGCCGTCGCCCCTTCGGCTGTACCGTTTGACTCAGGGATTCAGCGCTTCTTTCCCGACGCCCGGGCTCTAACGCCTCCAGAAATAAAAACAATCATCCGGCAGTTTGCCCATACCGCCTCCCTGGCCAAACATGCCGGCTTTACCGGCGTTCAGATTCACGCCGCCCATGGCTACTTGATCAGCCAGTTTCTCTCGCCCCGTCATAATCAGCGGACCGACGAATGGGGCGGTTCGATTAACAACCGTTTCCGCTTTTTACGCGAAATTTTTAACGCTGTCCGCGAGGCCACTGGACCAGAATTTCCTGTTGGAGTAAAAATTAACAGTGCGGATTTTATGAAAGCCGGCTTCTCGGAGGAAGAATCCCGGTATGTAATTAAAGAGCTCGAACGCCTTGGAGTGGATATGATTGAAATCTCCGGAGGCACTTACGAACGTCCGGAGTTATTCGGAAAAAATGCTTCCGCCTCTACGCTTCGGCGTGAAGCTTATTTCCTCGAATATGCCGAAAGCCTGAAGCAGATTACAGAGGTGCCGGTAATCTTAACCGGAGGCTTCCGCACCCGTCTCGCGATGGACAACGCGCTCCAGTCAGGTGCAGCCGATTTCATCGGTCTGGCAAGACCAATAGCTGCGTGCCCGGACTATCCGGCCAGGCTTCTTTCAAAAGCTCCGGTCCCACGGATTGTTCCTGTCAAAACCGGTCTTCCGTTTATTGACAACCTCGGGATAATGGAGCTTGCCTGGTATAACCAGCAGCTAGCCCGGCTTAGTAAAGGCCGGAAAACCGCCCCTGGTTTCCCACCCGTTCTTTCTTTAGGGCTTCTTCTGATGAAAAATGGCTTAAATGTTATCCGGCAGCGCAGGGTATAAGCTTTACAGCGCCTTTATCAGCCCGCCGTCCACGAGCAGTGTCTGGCCGGTCACATAGGTGTTGGCAAAGGATCCGTAAAAAACGACCTGCGCAGCAAACTCTGCCGGCTGCCCGTATCGACCGAGCGGAATGCCTGCTTCCGAGTCCCTGCGCACCTCCTCCGCGCCTTTATTTATCTGTCCGGCTTTTTTTTCATCAATCTCTGCCACCCGGTCTGTAGCTATTTTTCCAGGACCCAGGGAATTAATGAGAATGCCGTGCGGAGCGAGCTCCTGGGACAGACTTTTGGCCAGACCCATCAGGCCGGCCCGGAATGTATTCGATAAAATTAAATTGTCCAGCGTCTGTTTCATCGAAGAAGAGGTAATATTGACAATCCGTCCGCCTCCGCTCTGCTTCATTGAAGGCAGCACTGCGCGTATTGCGCGTACAAAGCTCATCAGGTTTAAATCAAACGCCTGCTGCCAGTCATCGTCATCAAAATCATCAAACGTGCCGGCAGGAGGACCGCCGGCGTTATTAACGAGCACATCGACCGGACCGAATGCTTCCACAGTGTATTCTACAAGCGCTTTTATCTCCGCCTCTTTCGTAATGTCGCACACATAGTAACCCACCCGGCCGCGGCCGCTTAGAGACAGAAGCTCTTTTTCTGCTCCTCTCAGACTTTCCTCCGAGCGGCCAGTAATCATGACGTCGGCGCCTTCTTTTGCGAATGCGGCAGCCGATGCTTTTCCAAGGCCCCGGCTTGATGCCAGTACGAGCACTGTTTTTCCTGCAAGCTGCAGATCCATATTTTTCTCTCCTTTTTACTGCCTCCGGGCTTCATTCATACCGGCGGCTGCATCTGTTTAGTTTCTTCTTTTAGCTCTTCGGTGTTAAATTCGTCCTCTACCCTTCGTTTAAGCACATAGCCGAGCACAGCTATCACTACCGCAAGGATTCCCAGGATAATCATTTTCATCGGCTCAAAGGAAAGAATACTCGAACCAAAAAAGCCGAGCAGTACAGCTCTCGGTATAGTACCTATCAGAGTGGCGCCCAGATACTGCCGCCATTCTACATCCAGGCGGGCGCTGAGGGAGGTTAATAAATCATAATGAAGCACCGGGATGAGCCGGAGCATTAATAAAAATTTGAAGCCGTGTTCCTCGAGCTCTTCCTTGATTTTATCGAGCTCCTCCATATTTTTATCGTCTAAGTTTAAATCTCCCGCCTTGCGTCTTTTCGTAAAAAAAGATACGGAGGCACCCAGAACGGCCCCAAGAAAAATAAGGAGGGCGCCCAGCCAGTGCCCAAACAAAAACCCGGAAGCTATGGCGAACACGGGAAGAGGAATCAGCAGGTACGGCCGGATCACAAATAACAGCAGCAGAACGACCGGTCCTAAAAATCCAATGCTTTCCATCCACCCTTTCACATCTTCAGGATCGAGATGCAGATAAAAGCGTGAAAGCAGCAAAATCAAAATAGCGGCACTCACCGTAATTGTCAGCCGCAGAGCGTAGTGTTTTAATTTTGTTTTCATGGCGCTTTCCTCCTCAATATCTATCTTTATTATAACGGAGAAGCGGCTTCATACGCCTTATTTTCCAAAAAATTATGCTTGTAGAAACGGCCTCTTTTTATGAGGACGGGCAAAAAACTTTCCATCTCTTCTTTTTTTAGGTAAGCTGAAGCAGGTTTAATCTTTTTCCTTTATTTATATTTTCGCTTAGAAAGGCGGTCTACATATGAACCAATTAACCGGCTTCAAGCGGGCCCGTTTTGTTATCCTGCTCGGAGCACTTGCAGCACTGATTCCTTTGACTATTGATATGTACCTTCCCGCCCTTCCTGATATTACCGCTTCCTACGAAACCAGTGCCTCTATTGTACAGCTGAGTTTAACAGCCTGTCTGCTCGGGCTCGGCGTTGGCCAACTCGTCGCCGGAGCCCTCAGTGACGTGTACGGACGCCGCCGGCCGCTGATTGTCGCCCTGATCGTTTATATTGCTGCTTCAGCTGCCTGTATTTTTGCACCGAATATTTTCATTTTGATTGCAGGGCGTTTTATTCAGGGCTTTGCCGCATCTGCCGGACTCGTTATTTCCCGGGCAATAGTCCGCGATGTCAGCAACGGCGCTGAACTTACGAAGCTGTTTGCCCTGTTGATGCTCGTCAACAATCTCGTGCCGCTGCTCGCTCCTTCTATTGGGAGCGGAGTGCTCCTTTTCACCAGCTGGCCCGGAATCTTTTTAACACTTTCTGTACTCGGTACTATTCTGCTGCTGATTACAGCGTTTCGGTTAGGCGAAACGCTGCCTGTAGACGACCGGGTGCCAAGCAACCTCGGTGCTACCTTCAGCAATTTTATTTCTCTTCTTAAAGACCGGCAATTTTCGGGATACGCTCTCTCCCAGGGATTTATGATCGGTGGGATTTTCGCTTACGTAGCCGGCACTCCGTTTATTTATCAAAATATATACGGCGTATCCCCCCAGGTATTTAGTATTCTGTTTGGCTTAAACGGACTCGGCCTTCTGCTGGGAACGTTTATAGTCGGCCGTTTTGCTTCTGTTATTCCTGAAAAAACATTTCTTGAAACCGGACTTGTAATGGCGTTTGCGGCCGGACTGGCCCTGCTTGTAGTCGTTATTTTTGAAGGACCGCTTTGGGGAATTGTGCTGCCTATCCTGTTTTTTGTTACTTCTATCGGCTTTGTCGCTACTTCTTCTTTTTCCCTTGCGATGGAAACTCAGAGTCATATTGCCGGCAGTGCTTCTGCGCTTTTAGGTCTTCTGCCGTTTGTACTCGGTGCCGTAACGGCTCCTATGGTCGGGATTGCCGGTGAAGAGACAGCCGTTCCGATGGGGCTCACCATCTTTTTGATGAGTGCACTGGCTCTCGTAACATACGTATTCATGGCTAAGCGAGGCGGACCGACAGAAAAGCCGGCTTAATAATCTAAAAGAATCACGACTTTGGATGTAAAAAAATAGAGGGCATGGTTATGAGTTTTGTCAAATACTGCCGTATAAGTCTGGCAGCGCCATGGGTACATGCTCTCTCTTTTTCTCATTGTTTACAAGCAGTAACTCCTGCTTATTGGCAAAAGATCAAAATTTTCTTACATTTTAATAAGATCTTTTATATATATAGGGGGAATTACATGAACCATTCATATTTACGATGGGGGATTGCTGCCAGCGCTTCTGCCGCTTTTTTCGCACTGCCCGCAGCTCCTGCCGGTGCAGCAGAGGGGGAAACAGAGGTCACAGTCATTCATGCCAATGACATTCATTCTTCCATTGAGGATATGGGAAAGCTTGCCGGTTACATTGATGAGAAAAAAACAGAATCTGATCACGTGGTCTTTGTCAGCCCCGGGGATATTTTCAGCGGAGACCCGGTAGTCGATTTACAGGATGGGGCTCCTATGGTCGACTTAATGAATGATGTCGGACTTGAAGCTATGACGATCGGCAACCACGAATTCGATTATGGCCAGGAAGTCTTCGCCCAAAATGAGGAAGACAGTGATTTCACGTGGATTAGTGCCAATACATCAATCGAAGACAGCTCGATCCCTATTGAAGAACCCGCCGCGTATGATGAAATTAACGTTAACGGTGTCGATATCGCTCTTCTTGGGCTGACTCAGGCGCCGCCTGCCACAGCGCCTGATGGCATCGAGGGCCTCAGCTTTGACAATGATTACGCAGGGGTGGCGGAGTCATACGAAAGCCTTGGAGAAGACGCAGACCTTTTTCTCGGCCTTACTCATATAGGCTACAGTGAAGATGAGCAGCTGGCAGAGGACGTAGATTTTTTTGATGCCATTATTGGCGGCCATACGCATACTGTCCTTGAAGAGCCGGCCGTTGTGAATGGCACACCTATTGCCCAGGCAGGCTCCAGCCTCGACTTTATCGGAGAAATGACCTTTACCCTTGATGATGAAACCGGAGAAGTAACAAACACTGAAGGTCAGCTGCACGACATCGAGAACATAGAAGCGGTAAATGAAGACGTTCAGGCGAAAGCAGATGATTATATAGCAGAAGCGGATGAACTGCTCGGAGAAGTGATTGGGGAAACAAATACCGGCCTGTCGAGAGACAGCCGCTATGAGGAAGACGCCCCGCTTGGTAACTTCTGGACCGACTCCATGCGCTACACCACAGATACAGACGTTGCCGTTTATAACAACGGAGGCCTGCGGGCTGGCATCGACCCTGGAGATATTACTGCAAGAGATATTTATTCCATTGAACCATTTGGAAATAATATCGTTGAAATGAATATGACCGGAGAAGCTCTTGAAAATGTAATCGAGCAGTCCTACAACCGAAATGAGCAGGTGGATCTGCAGACGTCCGGGCTGAACTATACCATTTATACGACCGAAGACGGGGCATTTAACGGAGCCGAACTAACTATTGACGGAGAGCCAGTCGAAAGCACGGAAACCTACTCGGTCGCGCTGCCAAACT
This sequence comes from Marinococcus sp. LNHM5E3-2.1, assembly GCF_056034365.1. Classification (NCBI taxonomy): domain Bacteria; kingdom Bacillati; phylum Bacillota; class Bacilli; order Caryophanales; family Bacillaceae; genus Marinococcus; species Marinococcus sp. LNHM5E3-2.1. The sequence goes on along the minus strand of NZ_JBQLIB010000008.1, from coordinate 61,806 downwards.
TCCTCGCGGACGGCGGGGACGGCTATAATTTCGAAGGGGAAATTATCCAGCCGGATGCTGGGCTTGTGACTAACAGCATGATCACCTATGCTGAATTCTTAATGGAAACGGAAGGCGCCGTGGATTATGAAACAGAGGGGCGGATCAGCCTTGAAGCCGGGGAACCGGCCGCTGAAGAACCGGAAGCTCCCGTTGAAAACGTCACAAAAGAATGTATTATCGATGAAGTCCATGAACTGGTACCAAACGGCAATCCAAACAAAAATGACTCTGACTTTAACCGCGGTCAGCTGATTTCTATACTTCAAAAGTATAAAAACGGCAAAGATGTGGAAGTTCCTGCTGCAGCAGAGCCGGCAAAGGAATGCATAGATCAGGCTCAAGCGGATTAATAATGTAACACTCTTCAGGGCCGGGGAAATCCGGTCCTGATTTTTTACTGCAAGCTGCTTTTGACGGAAGATAATTCATATTAAATATATTCTAATTTAAGGTGTGATATTTATGATTCAAAGACTGCATTCCCTGGGATTTTTGTTCATTATTATCAGCTTCGTGCTTTTTGGATATTTATTTACTCAACACGGAAATGGTTATATTTTTGCTCTATTGGTATTTATCATTGGATCGTTGCTGCTTTTATTTACTTCCATTAAAAAGAACACAGAAAGAAGCTTACTTTGCCGCATTCAACTGCATAAATACCAGGCCGTTGGCCGGGACCCAGAAATCAATTCAAAATTCATTTATAAGTGCAGGCGGTGCGGGCATAGCAAAAGTGTATTTCGGGCAATTTAAAGCCTGCACCGCTTTGCGATACAGGCTAATTTACTTAAATAACACCAAAGATATTTAAGAATACGCGAATAGCTAAAAAACAAACCATTAACATTACTAAACCATAAATAATATTTTGTGATGTATTATTAGCTAATTTACCTAAATATCTACGTTTATTACACAAAATCCATATAGAACCAACAATAGCTGGAAGCAATAACCCATTCAAAGCTTGGGCTGTCATAATCAACTGGATAGGTGTCTCTCCAAAAGCAAAAACGATCAAAATCGGTGTGACGCCTGCCACCAACATCATAAGTCGATTTGCAACAGCTTTAGGTTCTTCTGAATGGCCCATTGCCTGACCAAGAAGCGCCGGCTGTACAGAAATATTAAATAACCCTGAAGAGAAACCAGCTGCCCAAAGTCCAACTGCAAATAGCACACCTGCATACTGACCAAGTAGTGGTGTTAATTGATAAGCCATATCTCCAGCGCCTTCAATTACAGCACCTGTGCCGTAAATGACTCCTCCGGCACAAATTAATATAGAAATAGCTACTATCGCAGTTATTGCTACATTAGTACGAAGATCGAAATAAGAAAGAGCCATCTGTTTCGCTCGCGGGGTTACATAATCATTTTCGTATTTTTTCTTAATAAACGCTGAAAGCCCAAGAGCAGTATTTGGCGGTAGAGTTGTCGCAATTAAAGCTAAAATTAACCAATAATTACTTTCCGGTATTTGAAATGAAAATCCGGTAGTAAATATCTCAGTGATACTTGGCCCTGAAACAAAAACGGTCAATACGAATGCTCCTACCATCAACCCGATGAAAACTCTATTAATATTTTCTAACAGTTTATAAACGCCAATCCAAGAAATAGCTAAAGCCATTAAAGCTAATATACTGACCCAAGCTACTACAGATATAGAGGGAAGAAAAAAATTTAAGGCAAGAGCAGCACCAGTAAAATTTCCCGCCTGAAATGCGATTGCACCTAAAAGAAGTGCTATGTAAAGCGTTATTGCCCATCCCTTTCCCATATATTCGCGAATACCTTCCATCGCTGCCATTCGGGTTTGCACTGTAAATTTCACTACTGGCCGCTGAAAAAAATAAGCTGCTAAAGATGCTATGACTAAAATCCACATTACTTGAAAACCATAACTCGCCCCCGCTACAGAGACAGTAGTAATTGTTCCCGGACCTAAAATGCAAGCAGCTACAATAGCAGCTGGGCCGAGAGCCTTCAATTTTTCTCCCCAAGTTATAGAGACTTTTTCTGCACTGTCTGCTGGTACAGACTCCTGTAAATCTTTTATTTCTTTCATTTCCCCACTCCCATTTTCTTTTTATATGTTATATAAAACCATATAAAAACCACTAAGATTGTATTTATGGGAGAGAACCTTACATTCTTTTTTATATATTCAAATTTCAGTTCTTACATTCAATTTATTTTAATTTACATTTTTTTTATAATAGGAAAAACTATTACTTCCCCCCTTGAGTAATGTTTCCGTGGCACTCTTCGTCCCGGCTCCCCATTGAACAAAGAAGGCAGCAACCTGCTAAGACTTGGTACTGTCGAGCGTCCCGCCCATTAATCCGACAGACATACAAAAAAGCCATGCCGGATTATTCCAGCATGGCCTTTTACATATATCCTACAGTTATTTCGCTTCCGTCACCGGGTCCGTAACAAACACTACGACACTTGTGTCGTTGTAAAAATCCCAGTCCACAAAAATATCATGTACCTTCGTCCCGAACAGACGATCAAAGCGTATTTCGTTTAACAGCTGTTTTTCCAGGTGGCGCTTCGCCGTTTTCAGATTCGCTCCGTGACCCTGATTGATTAATTCTTTTTCAATCAGTATTAAAATGCCTGTCCTAGCAGCTATTAATGTTCGTTCATTGATCTGGTACATCGCGATGTCATCAGGAATTTTTTCTGTTTTGGCACTGACGTCGTTTACTTTTCTTTTGATATTTTCTTCGTATTCCGGTCGTTTTTGGTCTTTATTAATTTTTAATTCCTGCGAATTCAGGGCAGTAATCATGCCCGACCGGTTTTCGATATTCCAGTCAAAATAAAACTCCCAGCCGTCTATATCTGCGATCCTTGACAGGTAATGCTTCACTTCAGGAAGGATCTGCTCCATCATTGTCTCCCGGAGCTCTTCGACAGCTTCCTGGTTTCTCTGTCCCATGATAACCTGCTCCATCGGAGACAGAAATTTACGGATATGCATTACGATGCAATGAGGATCAATGCTGACGTAGACCGATTCAGGTCCCTTCCCAAAGTGATCCCTTAATAACTTTCCAAGGTAGCTTCCCAACTGCTTCTGTTGCTCCTGCAGGTCTTCACTTGAGTAATTTTCCGCCATGCCCTCTCCTCCTCTTAATATATATCGGCTAAATTTAAAGATCTCAAAAAAAGATCTATGTATGAATTGCAAAATAAAGGCCTACCTCCCCGGGAAGGCCGGCCATTGTGCCTACAAAATACCACCTTGATAAATGATATTCTATTATCTCTTTCCCGCCCATGCGCTTCATTCAATCATTTAATTTCGATAATCTGCGTTTAATCTGCATTTTATTAAAATAAACCCACAGAAAAAACCGGACACTTTTTTTAGCACCGGTTCTTTTTCCGTATTCATTTCATACTCCGTACATCGAAACGATTCCTGCGTTCACCGGCGAGCAGCCGGCTGGGTTTTATGAAAAAAAATCACGGCAGAAAACAGCTCCGATCAGCAGTCCAACCAAAAAACCAAGCATCAAACCACTACTATAACAAGAACGCGGAGGTATAGCTTTAGAAGCTGCTTCCTGTTATGTACGAAGCGTTATAATTCCGGTTCGTAAAATTCCACGCGAAGCCCTTCAAGCGTAAGTTCTTCCGGCTTCCATTCTCCTTCTTCAAGCAGCCCTTCCCGGGTAAAAACAAGAGAGTCCTTATCCTGAAAATCTTCAAGCTCCCAGTAAAGCATCCGGTTTTCTTCCTGATAAATTTCAAGGTACGCAGCATTTGAATGTTCCTTTGCATGTCCTTTAAATAAACCAAAGGGAAATGTTTTTTTAGACCGGTTTTCCATTTTTCTGAACGTGAACTTGTGTGTTTCATCAATCGTGCCGTGCATTTCATCTTCCTGAATATTAATTTCTATTGTTCTCAATGTATCTCTCCTTTTCTGTATTTACTTTGATTGATAGTTATTTATGAATAAAAGCCCTGTACATTTAACGTTATACAGAGCTGTAGAGAAATAACATATTTACCATACTTCTTTACTACCCTCATTTTTTCCCGTGTAATCTTTCTTTAAAGAATTACCGCAACCTTTCCTTTCTCTGTACGTAGGTTTGGTATACTGGATCCAGTTCCTAAGAAGGAGGAAATCAGATGGCCCAGGCGGTATCTCTAAAAGAACGTATACATACGATCGATATGCTGAGAGGCTTTGCCCTGCTCGGCATTATACTGGCAAATATGGCCGCCTTTAAAGCTTTAGGCTTCAGCCAGTACGCAGATATGATAAATACCAGTCTGACGGAAACTACAGCAGCCGATCAAGCTATTAATACGCTGCTGGACTTTTTTGTGATTGGAAAATTTTATCCCCTGTTTTCTTTTTTATTCGGGCTCGGATTCTATATGTTCCACAAGCGTCTGGTAGAAAAAAACCTTTCCGCTGACCGTATTTTTCAGCGCCGGCTTCTTTTTTTACTGTTTACCGGCATAATTCATCTCGTATTTTTATGGTCCGGCGATATTCTTCACTTATACGCGGTGACTGGCTTCTTTCTGCTTATGTTTATTTATAGAAGCAGTAAAGCAGTTTTAGCATGGGCTCTCGGACTTATCCTTGCTTCGGGAGTCTTTATGACCCTCCTGTTAACTGCAGCCTCCGCGGGGACTGCCTCAATGAACCCCGGGGCCTCCGCCGAGCAGTCAGTTGCTTCGGGAATTTCTGTAATGAGAAACGGCTCCTACGTCGATATTTTATCCTACCGGCTGAGCAATGAAGTCGTATTCGTTCTGCTTCAGCTTCCGTTTTCTGTGCCTTTCATTCTTGGATTATTTCTCATCGGCTTTTATTTTGGACGCCGGAGCATGTTTACAGAAGCCGCGTTTCATATAAAGTCATGGAAGCGCCTCTGGGTACACAGCCTGTGGCTCGGCCTTGCCCTGAATGCCGCCGTTACAGCACTTAAACAGGAATGGACAGCCCTTCCCGGCGGTATCAGCACCGGGCTCGGAGATGGTTTGAATTATATCGCCGGACCAGTGATGATGCTGTTTTACGTGTCGTCGTTTGTGCTGGCCGTAAAAAAACCAGGACTGCGCCGGCTTCTGCTTCCATTCGCCTCCATGGGGAGACTCGCTTTAACAAACTACCTGCTGCAGACTATTATTGCTGTTCTCTTGTTTCATGGCTACGGCCTGGGGCTGTTCGGGGAGGTTTCTGTTACTGGCGGGTTTACTGCAGCGTTAATCATTTATATTTTCCAGCTCGCCGGCAGCCATTGGTATGTGAAGAAATTTTCCCAGGGGCCAATGGAATATCTGTGGCGCAAATGGACCTACGCCCGTACGGCGTAAATCCAAAAGGCAGCCGCTCAAGCGCAGCTGCCTTCATTGCTCCGGTTCTTTAGTAATATTTTTATTCCACCAGTCTGCTGCCTGTTTGCGAAACACGAGCAGCGTGCACCCAAACAAGCATAAAATCGCGGGAATCCAGTTCGGGACACTGGCTAAAATAAATAAAAATACGCCGATGCCGTTAATAAGCGTGGCCAGATTCATCACTTTTTTTGGTTTCAACGTTTCTCCCCCGTTTAGCTATGTTAATTTTTCCGTTGGATAAAATTCAATTTCCCGGCTTTCCCCCGGTTCCAGGTTTTCTTCACAAAATTGCTCCACGATATCTTTTAGGGAAGCGGAATCAGATGCAGCGTAGCGTTCCTTTAAATAGCTGTTCACTTTTTTCTGTTGCTTCCGGTGCGCTTTTGGCACCATCAAAAAACCAATCATTTCACCGTCAGACGTGCGGTCCAGTCTATCCGCCAGTTCTTCGTAGGTCATTTCAGCCCTCTGCCTCCTTACACGGTACGCTCTTTTATCATTTCCATTATTTTCTACATCATTTATGATGAACATGTCTTTTCATCTTTCCCACAGCATATCATACAAAGGAGGGCCCGACATGCATGATTATCCCGCAGTAGAAGTAAGCCAGCTGACAAAACAATTTAAGGGGACCACTGCTGTACACCCATTGAGTTTCGAGGTCCACGCTCATGAAATATTCGGCTTTCTCGGACCAAACGGGGCCGGTAAAACAACGACGATGCGGATGCTCGCCGGACTGCTTGAACCGAGCAGCGGGGATGGATACATTCATGGTAAATCGATTATAAGTCAGGCGCTCGAAGCAAAGCAGCAGCTTGCTTATCTGCCCGATAAACCAGATATCTATCCAAAGCTCACAGGATGGGAATTTCTTCAGTTTATTGCTTCTGTATTTAAACTCGACAAAAACATATGGATAGAACATGCAGAGAGGCTCCTGCACCGGTTTGATTTAACAGAAAGCGCCGGCAGGTTAATGGAGACATATTCACATGGCATGAAGCAGAAAATAGCTTTAACCGGAGCCCTGATTCATCAGCCGTCTGTTATTTTTCTGGACGAACCTACGGTCGGGCTCGATCCGAAGAGCTCGCGCGACCTTCGGGCTATTCTGCGCGAAACCGCAGCAGACGGCACTGCCGTTTTTTTCTCTACTCATATGCTCGACGTTGCTGATCAGCTCTGTGACCGGGTTGGGATCATTCACCAGGGGATGCTTCTGCAGACGGGCACTCCAGAGGCGCTTAAACAGGAGCATGCCGGTCACGCCGAAGGCTCTCTGGAGGATGTCTTTCTCCGCATGACAGAGCAGCACGAAACCGAAGGCCCTGAAGGAGAGGTTCCGTGATACAAACGCTCTGGTATTATCAGAAAAAAACGCTGCGCCATCAGTACGAGTCTCTGCCGTCCGGGCGAAAAGTATTATACATCACTCTGACAGCCCTGGCCCTGTTCATTATGGTTCCCTTTGGTCTCGGCATGGCTGCGGCCGGGGACGTTTTTTCTCCGGAAAGCTTACATGCGGTCATCGTTTACCTGCTGCTGAGCATCATGGCCGTCATCACTTTCGTGACCATGCCGCGCACCTTTCAATTGTTGTTCGGCTCCAAGGATATTGAGTTTTTATTCACTCTTCCCATCCGCTCAAGGCATCTGTTTGCCATGCAGTTTTTCACCGGATGGGCCGGATTCCCCCTGCTTTCCTTTTTATTGTTAACCGGGCTCAGCATTATTATCGGAGTCGTTTCCGGAGCCCACCTACTGTTTTATCCGGCCGCTGCTCTTTTGTTTTTCGGCCTGTCTGTTTTTGGAGCAGGCCTCGCGTTTCTATTGAATCTGTTTCTGGTTTATATTCTGCCGGCCCAGCGTGTCCAGCAGCTGACTACTGTAATCAGCTTCATATCTGCAGCCCTGTTTGTTCTGGCTGCGCAGATGCCAAACATTATTATGCAAAACGGTAAAACATCCCTTACCATTGAAGCAGCTCCCGTATGGCTGCCCACGCAGCCGGTGGCAGCCGCTCTTTTCGCTTCTTTTCACGGGGAAGGCGCAGGAGTCATTTATACGGCTGCCTCCCTCGGAGCTTTGGCGGTTATAAGCCTCGCTTCCCTGTGGTTCGTGGAAAAACACTATTTTTCCTCCTGGCAGCGGGCCGCCGAGCCCGTGGGAAACAAAACCAAATCGACCAGGCCCGGGGCCGCCCGCCCTGTCCCCCATGCTATTGCCTTTAAGGAATGGCGGGCTGTGCAGCGAAATCCTAAAGAATGGACCACCTGCTTCACGTTTGCCCTTATTCTTATTTTAATGTTCATCAATTTCTTTGGCAGCGACTCGGCGCTTGCTTCGCCCTGGACAAACCCCGCCTCCGCCTGGAGCAGTGTGCACGTTATGCTCGGTCCAGCTATTCTGCTTGGTCTGCAGCAGTTTGCTGCGGCCGCATTTGGAAGAGAGGGCGAGTCCCGATGGATGCTGCGGGCGCTCCCTATAACACCCCGGCAGATTGTCCTCGGAAAATTTCTGGCTCACTGGGTTATGACAGGGGTAGCACTTATAGCTCTTGAACTGATTACCTTTCTGCTCTTTGGATGGAGCATCGTACTGTTTTTCGCCGGGCTTGTCCTGACACTTTCCCTCACAGCTGTTGCCGCTGCTTCAGGTGTCTGGGCCGGGGCCGCCGGCGGAACATACAATGAAAAAAACCCGCAAAAGCGGGTGCGGTTCGATACAGGAGTGGTATCCTTTTTTCTCAACGTTCTGTACCTTCTGCTTTTTTTCGTCCCCGCCTGGATGCTTTTAAGTGCCGGTCTGTCCCTGCACTCAAAATGGCACGGTCCGGAGCCGGCTTTTCTTCCCTTATGGAATACAGCCCCGTGGCAATGGATCAGCCTGCTGGGAGCCGGGGGACTTCTGTCTGCCGCCGGAATTGCGCTCCTGATCGTCTATCTCCATCTGCGCCATGGTACAAAAAAGCTCACAGAGCGGGGTGTTGATTATTTAGATACATAAGCCTGCCGGGCTGCCGGCAGGTTTTTTGTGTTAAAATCTCTAAGCCCATTACTTGATTCTCTACATGGCAAATGCTACGATACTCTTTGTGACTAAACGTTCACCAAAAGTAACCACAGAGTCAAAAAGGGGGTCGAAAGCTGCATGACAGAGCGTAAGGATGAGCTTTTGGAAGCAGCACTCCAGCTGTTTGTGAAGCAGGGCTTCCACTCGACTTCCATCCAGCACATTACAGCGGCCTGCGGCATATCCAAAGGCGGCTTTTATAAGCATTTTGATTCCAAAGAAACGATGCTTTTAGAGCTGCTCCGCAAAGTGCATGAAAATATGCTTTATGAAGCCGAAAACTATCAGGGAAAGCAGCATGAGCCTGAGCTCAAGCGGCTCGAGGGTAAAGTACGCATCGAGCTGGAGAAATTCACGGAGTACCGTCCACTTTTTCAGATGCTATTCACGGAGTTCCCCCCTCATACGGAAAACAAAATTTCCAACTACTTAAACCGTATGCGCCGCTTTTTTCAGGAATGGCATGAACAATCACTACTGGAAGCCTTCGGCCCCCGGGTGCACCCTTACGTCAGTGATCTTGCTGTCATTCTCGAAGGGATCATGCACTCCTATTTAACCCTTATGACCTGGCATGTTTCCGCTCTCCCGTTGAACCAGCTATCGGCATTCATCGTAGAGAGGATTCATTCCATCGTTAAAGATGACAGTGATCTCCATCCCCAGCTTCCGAGAGAATGGGCCGGAGGAGAAGAGCCCGTGCAGGGCATGGAAAGCATCCGCTGCGAATCCGAAGCACTGCTTTTATTTGTAAAAGCCCGGCACACGCAGGGCGAACTGCCTGAAAAGACACTCCAGACAACTGAAATGATTCACGAAGAGTTCAAGTCAGAAATACCGAGGGAATTTTTGATCGATGCTTTACTGCATCAGCTGCAGCACCACGCGGATCTCCATACGCACACACAGAAGCTGAGTGCAAAATGGAGCGCATGGAAAGGAGAGAAACACGTACTATGAGTTCTTCATCTTGGGACATTCCCACCAGGCAGAAGGCAGCTATGATTACTGCCCTGCTGCTTGGTGCTTTTATGGGAATTATTAACGAAACACTGCTCGCTACTGCCCTGCCCTCCATTCAGGACGCACTCGGAGTCACCCAGGGGACCGTTCAATGGCTGACGACGGCCTTCTTAATGACAAACGGCATTATGATTCCAATCTCCGCCTTTTTAATTGAACGCTTTACTACCAGAGGATTATTTTTGACCGCTATCAGCTTATTCGGTGCCGGTACCGCTATAGCAGCCATTGCTCCTTCGTTTCCGGTGCTTCTTTTTGCACGCGTTATTCAGGCATCCGGCTCCGGCATTATGCTTCCTCTTTTAATGACAGTGCTTCTGGCCATTATTCCCGTGGAGCGCCGCGGCACAGCGATGGGCATGATCGGGATCGTTATTTCGTTTGGTCCGGCTATCGGCCCGACGCTCTCCGGTTTTCTACTCGAGCACTTTCCGTGGAGAGCCCTGTTTATTACCGTGCTTCCAATCGTAGCACTGACAATTATTACCGGGGCAGTCTTCCTGAAAAACGTGACCGAACTGGGCAGTCCGAAGATTGATGTATTGTCCATCATTCTTTCTTCCTTTGGGTTCGGCTCCTTTTTGTACGGCTTCGGGACGGCTTCCGAAAGCGGCTGGGGCAGCCCGGTCGTTCTTACCGCCGTAATTGTCGGTGCCCTGATTATCGGATTATTCGTCTGGCGTCAGTTTACGCTGAAGTCGCCGATGCTCGAATTCCGCGTGTTTAAATTTAAGATATTCAGTCTCGCCATCGGTATCACTATGGCGGTATTGATTTCATTAATAGGAGCAGAAACGCTTCTGCCGCTGTTCATGCAGAATGTGTTGGGCTTTACACCGCTGGAATCCGGCTTGATGCTTTTACCGGGCGCCATTGTGATTGGGATTATGTCGCCGATTACCGGACGCCTGTTTGACGCCTTCGGTGCGAAATGGCTTGCCATTACCGGGCTTTCCATTGTTACCATCACGACCTTTATGTTTACGAACCTTTCGCTTGAAACATCGTTTACGTATTTAACTATCGTATATGCCATCCGCATGTTCGGCCTCGCCTGCGCACTGATGCCAGTTATGACATCAGCTTTAAACCAGCTGCCGATGAAATGGTACGCCCACGGCTCGGCAATGGCGAATACGCTGCAGCAGATTTCCGCTTCTATCGGTACGGCCCTCTTGGTTACCTTTGTCGCCTTAGGTGCCCAGCAGTATCAGCCGGACGCCTCGACCTCCGCAGAAGCGGCTCCCCAGCTCGCTCAGGTAGCCGGATTTGAATGGGCCTTTATGGGAAGCACGGCTCTTGCCTTTGTCGCTCTGATTCTTTCCCTTTTCTTAAGCTCACCGAAAGAAGAAAAGGAAATGACCCGTCAGGCAAACGAAGAACAGCAGAGCAGCGCTCCCGCTAAATAGCAAAAATCCCCGACAGGCCGCTTTTTCAGGCCTGCCGGGGATTTTTTATTCGCTCCCTTTTGCCAGCAGCTTATACACCGCCGCAAAGTCTTCATCACCCATACCGTACTGCTTTGCCAGCGCATACGCTTCCCGGACTGAGCCGGTGACCGGCAGGGAAATTCCTGCCTGGTACGCTGATTCCTCAAGCAAATGTAAATCCTTGTAGGCATGCTTCAATGGAAACTGGGTTTCGTAGCTGCCGCTCAGAAGCATGTCACGCTTTCCAGCCACAGCAGGAGCCGTCGTCGGCACCTGAAGCAGCACATCAAGCGCCTGCTCTTTATCAAGTCCCAGTCCTTCTGCTGCGTGCAGGCCTTCTGATAAACTCGTCATGGCATGCATCAGCGTTAAGTTGACGGACATTTTCATTGCAGATCCGCTTCCAGTGCCTCCCATGTAATGAACATTTTTACCCATAATTTCGAGAAGCGGCTGTACCTTCTGTACGTCCTCCTCACGGCCGCCGGCCAGAAACACCAGCTCTCCCTTTTCAGCGGGCCCTTTAGATCCGGATACCGGTGCATCCACCAGGCGCATTTCCTTCATTTTTGCGGTTTTGGCCATCTGCCTGGTAAAGCCGGGATTAACGGTACTCATATCCACCCAGATTTTCCGGCTTGTTTCACCGGCAAGCAGGCCGTCCACGCTGTTCGCGATTTCCTCAACTGCTTCAGGGTTCGACAGCATCGTGAATACGACATCCACCTTGGAAACCAGCTCTCTCGGCGTTTCCCGCCACCCAGCTCCTGCGTCGAGCAGGTGCTGTGCTTTTTGCTTAGTCCGGTTATAAATCGTAACCTTTTCCCCGGCATCCATTAAATTTTTTACCATGTTTGAACCCATAATCCCTGTTCCAATAAAGCCAACTCTCACACTCATTCATCCTTTCTGCGTACACTTCTATTTGGGTGTTCCCTATCCGCAACCTGGCAAACGTCCGCCAGACCGTATTGTTTTCGCTTCTCCGCTTATGTTTAAATAAGTATAATTATAAATTTTGCTGCAGCAGGAGATGATTCTATGTTAACACTTCAGCATGCCTGGGAAGCAAGACAGCGATTACGTCCGGTACTTCCGGAAACGCCGCTCCTTTTTTCCCAGCCTCTGACAAATATTGCCGGCCATCCCGTGTACTTAAAGCTCGAGCAAATGCACGTCACCGGCTCCTTCAAACTCCGGGGAGCGACTAACATGATTCGTTCTCTGACTCCGGAGCAGCGTGCCCAGGGCGTAGTCACATTTTCCACCGGCAATCACGGTTTCGCTGTAGCGACAGCAGCAGCCAGTCTCGGCATCCGCTCCGTCGTATGTGTCTCAGAAAACGTACCTGCAAATAAAGTCGAGGCACTCAAAGCAAGCGGCGCTGAGCTGCATGTGGAAGGCAGCGGCCAGGATGAAGCCGGAGAAGTTAGCGCCCGGCTCGTCGAAGAGGAGGGGCTGACTCTTATCCCTCCCTTTGACCACCCCTCTGTCATCGCCGGGCAGGCAACGATGGGGCTCGAAATCATCGAGCATCTACCCTCCGTGAAGCACGTGCTCACCGGTTTGTCCGGTGGGGGCCTGCTGTCCGGCCTCGGTCTTGCCCTGAAGGAACAAATTCCTGATCTTGAGCTGAGCGGTTTGTCCCTCCGGGAAGGAGCTGCTATGGATGAGAGCCTGAATATCGGCAAGCCGACTATCGTACCGGAGGCCCCGACACTTGCTGACAGCCTGCTCGGAGGTATCGGACTCGAAAATCAATACACTTTTTCCATGGTTCAGCGCTATGCCGACCAGCGCCTCCGGCTGCATGAAGACACGATCGCCCGTGGCATGGCGTTTTTATACGATAAGCATAAAATGGTGGTCGAGGGGGCAGCCGCTGTCGGCGCCGGCGCTCTTTTAGATGGACTCATATCCGTTAACGGCCCCACTGTTCTCATCGTTTCCGGCAGCAGTGTGGACGTTCACACCCACCGCAAAGCAGTCGCTCCGTATATTTAAACAGACCGCTGCCCGGGGGCTATATTTTCTTTTCTTCCCGCTGGCGCGACCGGTACGGAGATAAAGAAAGCAGGTCCATGGCGTCCTGCTTCTTTATTTTTTCCCATTCTTTCCGGCGCTGGGCAAACCATTTACGATAATTTTTGTTTCCCATCTGTTTTTTCAAAAAAGAAAGGCTTTGAAGCGGACCCTCTTCGGCACTCAGCGTTGTCAGCTGCAGCTGAAATGCCTCTTCCTTCTGCAGCCACACTTCCATCTGTCTTGGAGACATTAAAACGTAAGGCACTCTTCCCTCATACAGACGACGGTAAAGCAGCAGCCGGTAGTCCGCCTGGATGAGACGGTCGGCTTCCTCCTTCTGCTCCCGGAATTTTTCCGGAAAACGACGCGTGATTGCTCTCGCTTTTCTTTCTTCATCGGCAGCCCAATGCTCAATATAACGAGACATATCAGCAACATAAAACGCACGGCTGCGGTAGCTTTTAAAAAACGGCAGCTCCCGTTCCCACGCAATATATCCTTGTTTATCCTTTTCTAAATCATCGTTGCGGTATAGACGGTGGCATTCAAGTTCATTCCATTTACGATTCCATTCATGATAGATCATATTTTGCTATACCTCCGCAAAGGATGTATTTTTCTACATTCTAATTGTTTCTTCTTTAAACAACAATGATGACGCTTTCGAAAAAACGGGAATATCATTAACCTGTTCCCCGTTTCTTTAAATGCACGGGTACTTCCTCCCCAAGCCTACTATAAAGGAGCCGATCAAAATGAAGAACGATTTCCACAGTAAAGAAGCCGGCTTATTCACTCATGCCTTTAACCAGAACCCGTATCCCGCCTTTCACTCTCTCCAGCAGCATGACCCAGTACATCAGGCCTTAATGCCCGACGGTCATTACGCCTGGATCGTTACCCGGTACGAGGACGCTGTCGCGGTACTGAAGGATAATCGCTTCATTAAGGATTTCACTGTGTTTTTAAATGAAGAAGAACGCGCCGAAGCACAGAAAAATATTTTTTCCCAAAATATGCTTTTTGCGGATCCCCCGGATCATAAAAGGCTGCGCGGACTCGTTCAGCAGGCATTTACACCGAAAATGATCGAAGAGCTGCGGAACAGAATTACAGAAATTGCAAATGAGCTGATTGATGACATGCAGAACCGCTCCCGAATTGATATTATCGATGACTTCGCTTTTCCGCTTCCTATCATTGTTATCTGCGAAATGCTCGGGGTGCCAAGCGAGGACAGGGATAAATTCCGTACCTGGTCCAACACCCTCGTCGAAGCCTCCAACGACCCGGGAAAAGCTGAAAAAATTCAGCAGCACACGGAGGAATTCACCGCCTACCTCAGGGATTGGATAGCCACCAGGCGGGAGCAGCCGGAGGATGACATGGTGAGTAAGCTCATCCAGGCAGAAGAAGCAGGCGATCGTTTATCCGAGCAGGAGCTATACGGAGTCGTTTCCCTGCTGATTATCGCCGGCCATGAAACGACGGTAAACCTCATTGCAAACGGCCTGTTCGCTTTGATGACTCACCCGGAGCAGATGCGCACGTTACAGCAGCAGCCGGACCTCATCCGCCCGGCCATTGAAGAAATGCTTCGTTTTGAGGGACCGGTTGAATTCAGCACCGACCGCTGGGCCTCTGAAACACTCGAGCTTCAGGGAAAAACGATCAACAGGGGAGACCATGTACTTGTCGCGCTTGATGCGGCCAATCGTGATCCGGAAGCATTTGAAGACCCCGATGTTTTCGACATCACCCGCGGCCACAGCAAACATCTTGCTTTTGGCAAAGGCATTCATTTCTGTCTCGGGGCCCCGCTTGCCAGAGTTGAAGCGGAAGTCGCCGTGAATACGCTGCTTGAACGTTTCCCGGAGCTGCAGCTGGACATAGCGTCTGATGACCTGGAATGGCGGCCCGGCATACTCATGCGCGGCCTCACAGAGCTTCCCGTTCGTCTGACGTAAATAAAAGGCCGGAAAACCTTAAGAAGCTTTCCGGCCTTTTTAATGGTCTCAGCTTCTATTTTGTCCAGCCGAGAAGCATCTCCCGAATACATTTTCCGGCCGCAATCGCAGTCTGATCCCCGCTGTCGTATGGCGGTGAAATTTCCACAATATCGGCCCCGATTACATTAACCTCCGAAGCGGCAATTGCGTGAATGGCTTCCAGCAGCTCCTTTGACGTTATGCCGCCGGCTTCCGCCGTACCTGTACCCGGCGCGTACGCCGGATCTAAAACATCGATATCAATCGATACATACACCGAGCGTCCCTGCAGCTCTTTTAGATCCCGCTGCAGCGGCTCTGCTACTTCAAACGGGGAGAAGTGCATGCCGGACGTGCGGGCATAGTTGAACTCTTCCTTTTCACCGGAGCGTACTCCATAGGAATACACATTTTCCGGTCCTATTTTTTCGCAGATTTTCCGTACCGGGGTAGCGTGGGATAATGGCTCTCCCTCATAATCTTCGCGCAGGTCCGTGTGCGCATCGATATGAATAAAGGCGACAGAAGGATCATGCGCGCAGGCCGCCTGCATAATCGGCCAGGTCACAAGATGCTCTCCCCCTATCCCCAGAGGGAATTTGCCATCCGCAAACAGATGCGCCGCCGTCTCCTGGATAATCTCTACGCTTTTGACCGGATTTCCGAATGGAAGCACCATATCCCCGGCATCGTGATACGAATAGTCCTCCAGATGCTTGTCCAGATAGGGACTGTATTCCTCGAGACCGATAGAGGTCTCCCGAATCCGGTTCGGGCCAAAACGGGAGCCCGGACGGAAGCTGACCGTCCAGTCCATCGGCATGCCGTACAATACCACGCTGCTGTCCTCATAGGAAGCAGAGCTCCCGATAAATACCTTTCCTGTGTAAGCCGGATCAAAGGCATCCATAGTCATTTCTCCTCCCGCTCAAGGCCCCGCTGCACAAAAGCCGGAAGCGCAAATGCAGCCTCGTGTATATCCGCCGTATAGTAATGCGTATCCAGTGCTGCTGCCCGGCTTCGGTGCGATTCTTTCGGCCTGTACTCCTTCGAACCGATAGTAAATGTCCATAGGCCGCTCGGATACGTCGGAATGTTTGCCGTATATACTTCGGTATGGGTAAATATTTCTTTTACGTCGTTGTATACTGTCTGAAGCAGGTCTGCGTGAAACCACGGGTTATCCGTCTGGGCGACAAAGATGCCATCCTTCTTTAGCGCCCGGTGAATACCTTCGTAAAAGCCTTTTTCAAACAGCTTCACCGCCGGGCCTACCGGCTCCGTGGAATCCACCATAATCACATCATACGCTGCTTCACTTTCTGCGATATGCATAAATCCGTCGGCTACCTGCACATCGACCCGCGGATCATCAAGCGCCCCGGCAATGGAAGGCAGATATTTTTTTGAATACTTTACTACCTGGCCATCAATTTCCACAAGCGTAGCTGCCTCCACCGAGGGGTGCTTCAGTACTTCCCGGATAACACCGCCGTCCCCGCCGCCGACAACAAGCACATGCTTCGGTTCTGGATGTGCTGCAAGCGGCACGTGGGCCATCATTTCATGATAGACGAACTCGTCCTTTTCTGTAGTCATCACCATACCATCAAGCAGCAGCATATTCCCGAACTCTGCCGTTTCCACCACGTCGAGCTGCTGGAAATCGGTCTGCTCGGAATGCAGTGTTTTCGTAATACGTGCGGTGATGCCGAAATGCTCCGTTTGTTTTTCTGTAAACCACGTTTCCATAGCGGTTCCTCCTCTTTTCACAGACAAAACGTGCGGGAAATATCCCCGCACGCCCCGTTTTTTTATTGCTCCTCCGCTCCGCGGAAGGCTTCATACAGCTCTTCGGTCGAATTGTCCCACATGTTCCGGTTAAATGCTTTTAAATATTCCTGCAGAATGTAGCGGGAATGCTCATCCATGTGCGCAATGGCTATGCGCCCTTTAATTGCTTTATCCAGATTGTTTACATGCTCCGGCATACTTTTGTATGCACGGCGGGCTTTTTTGTCCACAAGCATTTCGCAGGCGCCAAGACCAGCGTAAAACGGGCCATTTTCTCCCTGCTCCGTCGATACCCATACGAGCCAGTACAGCTTGCCATCCGGCACATTGCTTTTATCGGGGCCGAATTTCACCCTCTTTTCCGGTTCAGATCTGGCGTGCAGCGCTCCCATGTCAATAAATGCTGCGTCTTCTGCCGGGTCGATAAAGACGGGGGTCACATGGTCCAGACTAAGGGCACCGGCGTTAAAGCCGCCGTCCCCCTTAGTAGCGTCCCCGCTTAAAATATTGAACTGGCTGCCGCGTTTCTTTTCAGCGCCTTTATTATTATCTTTACTGAATTCACTCATTCGGAAAAGCTCCTCCTTTAATTGTTCCTTATTCTTATCGTACCTGTTTTCTTACTGATTCTGCAACGATTCGATATATTCCCAGCCTTCCTCGAATTCCTCCGGGCGGTAATTCTGGCTTTTTTTTAGCTCGGCTACCCGGTCTTCCACCGCTTCTTTGGACAGGTGGTCAAAATAGAGCATCGTGGAAACGAGCTCTAAAAACCGGGCACTCTGACTGTTCAGGCTCTGAAGGACAGGCTTCGCCCGCTCAGACGGCCAGTCGAGCGGAAACTTTTCCAGAAACGACGTGCCGTCTTCCGAAAGCTCATACCGGTACTGATAGTAGCCGGATTTTGTTTCCTTGCATTCTGTAATAAGGCCAAGGCCGCACAGTTCCTCGAGACGGAGCGTCAACTCCTCTGAATAAGGTCCGTACATGCGGAACGTGTATTTTTCCTGAAATGGAAGGTTCAGCTTTTTTCCGATATATACGATTTTCTGCAGTTTTTTTCGTCCAATAACTTCTTTTGTATCCTCAAGCAGGGCCATGATCTTGGCGTGGTCCGGTAACATAATGCCGCTCCCCCTCCCTTTCTGCTGCTGTCTTTATGTATCTTCCGGCCTCACCGGAAGACGGCGGGATCACCGTTCTACTTTCCCTAATTTTAAATGAAGTATGTCCTTAATCTGCTGCTTCGTGTCTTCCTGCCCCGGCTCTTCGAGAATCTCCGATGGGTAGTATAATTTATGGTCGGTCCGCTTTTTACCCGATATCGCCTCTACTACATCCGATTCTCTCGATAATTCGCGAAGACGGCGATCCGGCATCAAAAGATGAATAGGCACCCGGTCCTCTTCCTCGCCGGGCCGGTAAAAATCATACGGCAGATCCGACGAAGAATCGACGACCAGGTAATATGCAGGATCTATACCGAGATCTGCAAACAGCTGCTGCAGGCGAAGCCACTCATTCATCATAAAATGCTGGTCGAATTCCACATATTTAAACAGCCGTCTGTTCATGAAGCGCCGGCACAGATCCTGAAGTATCGCATCCTCTTCCTTCTGCCACATTAAAAAATAATACATGACGACCGACTCATCGAGGTCCAGGTAATCCTCGAGCGTAATGGCACCGCGAAAAAAGCTTTCAAAATGGTCCGGAGGGTATTTAAACGGGTACTCCTCATTTTTAAGGTCTTTAACGCGCTGTAAAATCTTTGTCAGTATCACTTCCGCGCTCCGCGTCACCGGATGAAAATACACCTGCCAGTACATCTGGTACCGGCTCATGATGTAGTCCTCGACCGCATGCATGCCGGTTGCCTTAATAACCACCTGGTCCTCTGTCGGCCTCATAACCCGGAGTATACGCTCCATATCAAAATGACCGTAGCTTACCCCGGTGTAAAAGGCATCCCTTTGCAGATAATCCATCCGGTCCGCATCAATCTGGCTGCTGATCATGCTGACAATCAGTTTATTCGGATGGGTTTTTTCTATCACGTCTGCGACCTGTTGAGGAAAATCCCCGCCCATACGCCGGAGAACGGTATTCACTTCTGTGTCACCTAAAATGATATGTCGCGTCCATTCTTCATGGTCTGTATTAAAAACCTTTTCAAACGAGTGGGAAAACGGGCCGTGGCCGATATCATGGAGAAGAGCCGCACTCAGGCAAAGCAGCCCTTCATCCCCGTTCCAGTGCGGCCGGCCTTCAAATACCTCGATAATCCTGCGCATGATTTCATACACGCCCAGGGAATGGTTAAAGCGGGTATGCTCCGCTCCGTGAAACGTCAGAAACGTCGTTCCAAGCTGGCGGACACGGCGCAGCCGTTGAAATTCTTTTGTCCCCACCAGATCCCATATGAGTTCATCGCTGATATGAATATAGCGGTGGACCGGATCCTTAAATACTTTTTCTTCTGGAAGCTTCTTATTCCCAACCGGCATGGTCATTGCGTTCCTTTCCGTCTCTGTTTCAGCGGTCCCGCTGATCGTATATTTCAATACTATTATTATAGCAAGTTCCTTCCTGGCTTAGCAAAAAAAGCAGCCATAAAAAATACCGGCAGCATATGCCGCCGGTACCTATTTAAGATCATTACTTTCCAATATGCTCTATCTCTTCGCCCCGTTTTCGTTTTTCCGAACGGTCGATGACGAACGCACACGCTGCGTCGCCTGTCACGTTCAGGGAAGTCCGGAGCATATCCAGCAGGCGGTCGATACCAATAATTAGGGCTATGCCCTCCACCGGCAGTCCGACCTGGGTCAGCACGAGCGAAAGCATGATCAGCCCGACGCCCGGAACACCGGCAGTCCCGATACTTGCCAGAGTCGCCGTCAGGATAATAACAATCACCTGAGTAAACGAAAGCTCGATACTGTACGCCTGCGCAATAAATACCGCTGCTACGGACTGCATGATGCCCGTACCATCCATATTAATCGTTGAACCGAGCGGCTGTACGAAGCTCGATACCGGCTTACTTACCTTCAGTCGTTCCTGGGCCATTCTCATCGAAATCGGCAGCGTGCCGCTGGAGCTCGATAAACTAAAGGCCACGGCCATCGCCGGGAAGAATTCTTTAAAGAAGGTGAGCGGGTTGCCCTTGCCGAGTAGAGAGATCGCAAGGGTATATACAATACCCGCCTGCAGCACAAGAGCAAGAATAACTGCGAGAGCGTACATGAGAATGGACTGAAGGCCATCCAGTCCCGCTTCTCCAATAGCAGAAGCGATCAATGCAAACGCGCCGAACGGAGCTGTGTACATTACAATCGTAACCAAAAACATAAGGATATCATTCAGCTGTTCAAAGAATTTCGTTACCATCGATACTTTGCTTCCAAGCATGGCGAGAGAAATACCGATGAAGATACCAAAAGCAATAATTTGCAGCATATTGGCTTCTGCCATTGCCTGTACCGGGTTATCCGGGATAATTCCAAGCAGGGTGTCTGTAATCGAAGGCGCTTCCTCTGCGTCGTAGCTAGCGTTTTGAATATCAAAGTCCCCGCCGGCTCCTGGCTGAAGCACGTAAGCGACAATAACACCGATGGTCAGGGCAATCGCGGTCGTGGCGAGGTAAAACGCAATCGTCTTGCCGCCAATCCGTCCGAGATCTCTCGGATTCAAAGCTGCCGCCCCGAGCGTAATCGAAACGAACACAATCGGTACTACGAGCATTGTGATTAAATTAAGGAAAATTTCGCCGACAGGATATAACACGTATGTATCCAACGGATTATAGACGCTGTCCGGTCCAAAGCTTAAAATGATCCCTGCGATCACACCCGCAACCAGCGCGATTAAAATCCAAATCGTCAATTTCTTGTTCATGTTAAGGTCCCCCTTTTCAAATATAAATATTATGAATATTCTCTCTATGTTGTTTTCGGGCCCCTCCACTAAAAACTCTCTCAGGCAGATACCGTAATTATACTGTTCATTACTTTGTTTGGAAAGGAAAAATCCTGGTTTCTTCTATTATTTAGTAGCGTGTAATATCTCACATGGAAATAGCAGTGTTATAATAAGACCGGTCAAATTGAAAATGAATAGAATCGGGGTACATAAAATGGAAATGAAAGATATTTTTACGGATAAAAAATGGCGGTGGATCGATCATTCAGTAACTGGAATTAATATGGATCCATTGCAATCTTTTGCCTTTGATGATAATTTTTGTGTGAGTCTGGGAGAGGGTTCTTCCCCTTCTGTTATGCGTGCCTGGGTTCATGCCCCCACCGTTGTCCTTGGTATTCAGGACACGCGGCTGCCGGGTGCGGCCGAGGGACTTGAATATCTCCGGGAGCAGGGCTACGAAGTTATAGTACGCAACTCCGGCGGTCTTGCTGTCGTACTCGATGAGGGAATTTATAATCTGTCCCTCATTTTCAAAGAAGAACGCGGAACTTCTATTCATGCCGGATATGAATGGATGTGGGCATTTATGCAGGAAGTATTTGAAGACAGTCCAGGTTACATTGACGCTTATGAAATTGTCGGATCGTACTGTCCGGGATCTTACGATTTAAGCATCGACGGAAAAAAATTCGCAGGCATTTCACAGCGGCGGATCAGAGGCGGGGTAGCGGTGCAGATTTATTTAGCCGTCACCCGGAGCGGCGCTGCCCGCGCAGAAGTTTTGCGGGAATTCTACAAGCGTGCCGCTGACGACCAGACAAACACAAAAATCACCTGGCCGGCCGTTGTTCCCTCTGTGATGACTTCTCTCGAAGAACTGTACGGCACCGCTTTTTTCATTCAGGACATCAACCGGAGGATCCAGCAGACAGCAGAACGCCTGGGTGCTTCTGTATATGATGATCAGCTTACAGAGGACGAACAGTCCCGTTTTGCACATTTCTACGACCGGGTGCTTGCAAGAAACAAAAAAGCGACCCAGCCACGCTCATAGGAAAACCTTAAACAGCCAAAAACACGTATAGTTTGCGGCTGTTTTCTTATGAATTTATTGAATGGAAATGTTTGGGACCATCTCAAACGTGGAAGAATCCTGTCAGGACAAAAATTTAAAGGTGGGTATATAATGTCTAACGGCTTAAGCAAGGGCTGGATATACTTTTTTGGCGCCCTTGGCGGCTTATTGTACGGTTATGAAACCGGTGTTATATCCGGCGCTCTCATTTTCATTGATCAGGATATTCCTCTTTCGGACTTCCTGCAGGGTGTCGTCGTCAGCTCGCTGCTCGCAGGGGCTATTGTTGGTGCCGGTTTGAGCGGCTATGTATCGGATAAGTTCGGCCGAAGACGGGTAGTATTTGTAATCGCTCTCGTTTACTTAATTGGCTCTTTGACTCTTGCATTTTCTCCAAACGCAGGTGTACTTATTACCGGCCGTATTATTCTCGGCCTTGCAGTCGGGGGCTCAACTGCGCTTGTACCAGTGTATTTATCGGAAATGGCCCCGACAAGTCAGCGCGGCGCTCTCTCGTCTTTAAACCAGCTGATGATTACTCTCGGTATTTTACTTGCCTACATCGTCAACTACGCCTTCACTCCAATTGAAGGATGGCGTTGGATGGTCGGGCTCGCAGCCGTGCCGGCGATTCTACTTATGATCGGCGTAATCTTTATGCCGGAGAGCCCGCGTTGGCTGATTAAACGTAACCGCGAACAGGAAGCCCGGAACATAATGGGCTTAACGCGCGATCAGTCAGAAATCGAAGATGAAATGAAACAGATGAAGGAAATTGAGCACATTGAAGAAGGCACCGGCGATCTCCTGAAGGCAAAATGGCTGCGCCCAATGTTAGTGGTCGGTTGTCTGCTAGCTGCCTTTCAGCAGCTGATTGGTATTAACTCCGTTATTTATTATGCGCCGACGATCTTCACGGAAGCAGGACTCGGCAATGCCGCTTCAATTCTTGGCACAGTCGGTATCGGTACGGTAAACGTGCTGATGACCCTGGTCGCAATAGCAACGATCGATAAGCTTGGCCGGAAAAAGCTTCTTTTAATCGGTAACGTTGGGATGGTGGCCAGTCTCGCGTCGCTTTCAATTATTTTGTTCAGCGTCGAACTCACCACCACTATAGCCTGGCTGATCGTGGTCTTCCTTGGCGTATTTATTATGTTTTTCTCCGCCACCTGGGGACCGGTCGTCTGGGTTATGCTGCCGGAGCTTTTCCCAATGAAAGCACGTGGTGCAGCTACTGGTATTACAACGCTCGTACTATCTCTGGCAAACTTAATTGTTTCCTTAACCTTCCCTATTCTATTAGGCGCTATAGGGATCAATTGGGTTTTCGTTATCTTCGCCTTCATGGGCGTTCTTGCCTTCTTATTCGTACTGCGGTTTATTCCGGAAACTAAAGGACACAGTCTCGAGGATATCGAAAAAGATCTTCGCGGAGGATTATCCTCCAAATCATAATAGCTTTTTTAGACGGGCGCTTACAGGAGCGTCCGTCTTTTTCCGGTTTTAATTATCCGGGACACGGAAATACGTATCATACATGCTTATTTCTGAAGGAGGAAAATAATGAGCGAAGAAACGAACGAAGAGCTGTATAATCCAATGGCGGATAAGTATCTGCCGATGACCTCAGTGAAAAGCGGCAAAGAGCATACGGTAGCCCGGGGCGTACACGCTTATACAAATAAAATCGTTAATCTCTGTACTATCGAGCAGCATGATAACAACAACAACTGGGTGCTGGTTGATACCGGCATGCCTAAATCCTCGGATAAAGTTATTCAGGCGGTCGAGGATTTATACGGCACAAACAATAAACCAAACGCCATAATACTCACGCACGGTCATTTTGATCATGTGGGTACAGTAGTGGAGCTCGTAAAAAAATGGAACGTTCCCGTTTACGCCCATCCGGAGGAGATGCCTTATCTGACCGGAAAGAAAGCCTATCCACAGGCGGACAGCTCTGTAGACCGCGGACTCGTGGCTAAGATGTCGCCGCGGTTTCCAACCGAGCCCGTCAATCTGGGAGACTTCGTACAGCCGCTTCCGTCCGACGGCTCTGTCCCTGAGTTGAGCGAGTGGAAATGGATGCACACACCGGGACACACACCGGGGCACATCTCGCTGTTTCGTGAAGACGACCGTACCCTTATCGCCGGTGATGCTTTTGTTACCGTAAAACAGGAGTCCCTCTCCCGTGTTACAACGCAAAAGCTCGAAATCCACGGACCTCCGAAATATTTAACAATGGACTGGGTCGCCGCTAAAAGCTCCGTTAAAAAACTAAACAAACTCGAGCCAGCCGCTGCAATCACCGGCCACGGCATGCCTATCCGCGGCAGCGCGCTGAAGGACGGGCTGCAAAAGCTCGCAGACAACTTTGATACCATAGCCGTACCGGAGACGCAGACTCACGATACGCGGCAGTAGCAAAAAAAGGCCTTTCGGAGTTTTTATCCGAAAGGCCTTTTTCATTTATGATTTTTTATTGGCTACTGCTTCGCGTTCAGTGATGGCCTGCTTGGCCGTAATAAGGGAAAGCTTATACACATCGTCTATGCTGCACCCTCTCGATAGGTCATTCACCGGCTTGTTCAGTCCCTGAAGAATCGGGCCGATAGCATCATAGCCGCCGAGACGCTGGGCGATCTTATAGCCAAGGTTGCCGGACTCGAGACTTGGGAAAATAAATATATTTGCCTCGCCGCGAAGCGGGGAATCCGGTGCTTTCTTTTGAGCCACCGCCGGCACAAACGCAGCATCAAACTGGAATTCCCCGTCAATGACGAGATCCGGCCGGGTCTCCTGGGCAGTTTTTGTCGCCTCGGACACCTTCTGCGTTTCCATGGAAGCGGCCGAGCCTTTGGTAGAGAAGCTGAGCATCGCTACTTTTGGATCGATATCGAATGATTTTGCCGTTTCCGCGGTGGAAATCGCAATTTCCGCCAGCTCTTCAGCACTTGGAGATATATTAATGGCACAATCCGCGAACACGAATTTGTGGTCCTCTTTCACCATAATAAATACGCCGGACGTTTTTTGAATACCCGGTTTTGTTTTAATAATTTGAAGCGCCGGACGCACGGTGTCACCGGTAGAGTGAGCTGCCCCGCTGACGAGCCCGTCTGCAAAATCCATATATACAAGCATTGTACCGAAATAATTGACGTCCTTTAGCTTTTCTTTTGCTGTCCGCTCTGTCTCTTTCCCTTTTCGTCGGGAGACAAATGCAGCTACAAGCTCGTCCATTTTTTCATACGTTTCCGGGTTGAAGACAGTAACGTTCTCAAGGGAGACGCCTAAATTCTGTGCCCTGGCCTCTATCTCCTGCTCGTCTCCAATAAGAATAGGGGTAAGCACATTTTCTTCCCCGAGACGTGAAGCTGCCTGGACGACGCGGTCATCGTCCCCTTCCGGCAGTACGATGGAAGGATGTTCTTTTTTCACCTGATCATAGATGGATGCGAAAAGATCGCTCAACAAAATTCCTCCTCAAAATATTGTAAACAAGTGTATATGGTGTTGGTTTCATTGTAGTAGTTCTTCAGATAATTAGCGAAGCTCCTGCGGAGAAGCATTCGTTTGTTCATTATGAAAATACCTGCACAGTTTTCATACATTAGCATACTCCTTCTGTCAGAAAAAATAAACCGGGACGAATAAATTCAATGATTTGTAAATTTTCACACTTTTGTCCCCCCTCTTAATTCCTGATACAGAAGGGATGGCCGTTTTCAACTGCAATTATGCACGTGTCACAAATTGCTCAATCATATTCGTTTTGGACGCTTTCGTACTGTGGTATAGTGGGCAACGGAAGGTTTAGATGAAGGAGGAATCATGATGAGCGAAGCTTCTCAAACACTGGACGGCTGGTATTGCCTGCATGACTTCCGCCACTTTAACTGGCATGCATGGAAGCAGGTGCCAAGCGAAGAGCGCGACCAGATGGTTAACGAATTCCATCGTATGATTGAAGGATTTCAGCAGGTGGAAGAGGCTGAACAAGGCAGCCATGCTTTATACACGATTGTCGGTCAAAAAGCCGATTTTGTTATCATGGTGCTCCGTGAGACCATGAAAGAGATTCACGATATTGAGCTTGCTTTCAATAAATCCGGGCTGGCAGCTTACACGACCCCTGCCTACTCATACGTTTCCATCGTAGAGCTTGGAAACTATATGCCTCCGGAAGACGACAGCGATCCTCTCGATAACCCATGGATCCGTGGCCGTATTTACCCTATCCTGCCGAAATGGGAGCATTTCTGCTTCTATCCGATGGACAAAAAGCGGGAGGGCGAAGACAACTGGTATTCGCTTCCGATCGATAAACGCCGCGAATTAATGAAAGCACATGGCATGACCGGCCGGCAGTACGCCGGAAAAGTAAAACAGATTATTACCGGATCCACCGGCCTTGATGACTGGGAATGGGGAGTCACTTTATTTGCCCATGACGCCCTCCAGTTTAAAAAACTCGTGTACGAAATGCGTTTTGACGAAGTCTCTGCCCGCTACGGCGATTTTGGAGCCTTTTATGTCGGAAACATTCTCGAGCCCGAAAAAATCCAGGCATATTTTTCTGTATAATAGAACGAACCGCCAAAGTGAGCATACACTTTGGCGGTTTTTTATCTTTGAGCCCCCTGCAGAATCCGTATATTTCCCGGGAAATGTTTTCGCTCTCCGTGGCGGATTAAAATCTTCTCAAGCTTTGCTTTCAGTTCTTTCCATTTTTCTTTCTACAATGTCTTCGACGGAATACGTCCGGCCATCCATATCTTTATAAATAAGATTATTCCGGTTAAATTCCGTCGGCGAATGGAGGCCTGCCGCCACTGCTAAATTATGCATCCCTTCCCGCATCGAAATTATAAAATTAGTGACGCGGTAGGATTTTTCTTCAATATCAAGAGCCTCCTGCCGCTTCGGATCAGTCGTGGCCACCCCGACCGGGCACTCGTTGGTGTGGCAAACCTGGGCCATGATACAGCCGACGCTCACCATGAATCCTCTCGCCACATGGATCAAATCTGCGCCCAGGGCCAGTGCAGTGACCGCCTTATTCGGCGTTAAAAGCTTCCCGGAGGCAATGATGGTGATTTTGTCTCTAATTCCTGCTTCAAGCAGTGCTTCTTCAAGCATCGGCAGCGCTGAAAAAAGCGGGAGGGCTACACTGTCCGCCATTTCTTTGTAGGAAGCTCCCGTGCCGCCCTCGCTGCCGTCCAGTGTAATGAAGTCGGGGAGAACCTCTGAAGTCTTCAGCTCTTCTGCCAGCTTGGAAGCGTGCTGTCTTGAGCCAAGCGTAATTTTAATACCGACGGGTTTTTCGCTCAGCTGTCGCAGTTCTTCAAGAAAAGACATAAGCTTTTCGGTTGTTTCAATATCTTTAAACCGATTCGGGCTGTCTATCGTTTTCCATGGCTCCACGTTCCGCACAGCGGCAATTTTTTCGGTAACCTTAGCCCCGTCAACGTGTCCGCCCCGCTGCTTTGCTCCCTGAGCCAGCTTTATCTCTACAGCCTTCACCTGCTCATAAGCTGCCTGTTCCTGAAACAGCTGCCGATTAAAGCTGCCGGCACGGTCTCTTGCACCGAACAATCCCGGGCCGATCTGCCACATGATGTCCGCTCCGCCCTTAAGATGATAGTCTGACAGCCCGCCTTCCCCGGTATTCATCCAGGAGCCGGAAGCCCGGGCGTTTCCTATGGACAATGCTTCGATCGCCCGGTCTCCGAGCGACCCGTAGCTCATGCCTGACTGGCCGATGAGCCCCTTAACACGGAAGGGATGCTTGACCCCGCTATGTTTTCCAAGCGTCAGAATGTCCTGCTCACCCAGCAGAAACGGATCGAACGATTCCTCCACCCGGTGCTCCTGTCTCGTAAACAGCCGTTCGTTGTCAATTTCATATACTTTGGACGGGACTGCTTCCGCCCTCCGGTCCCGGCGTACATCCTCTTCAAGCGTAGGATACATATCGTTTACGATATAATAGCCATTCGTATTAAAGTCCTCTTTCGACCCGTAACCAAGCATGCGTGTTTTATATTTACCAGCCTTTACCGTAGAAATGAACTGCTCTCTTGAAAATGGTTTTCCTTCAAGATCGTTGTTAAATAAATACTGGCGAAACTCCGGCCCTGTTTTTTCAATTAAATAACGCATTCTCCCGAGAACCGGGAAATTTTTTAAAATAGCGTGCTGCCTCTGTCGGCGGTCCTTAACGTACATCCAAAGCACCAGGCCTGCCGGCACTAAAACGATAAAAGCAATTAACAGACCCAAAAGAATAATAATAGCTGTTTCCATCTCCAAACGCCCTCCTTTCCTTTCACCTTTTTCAGGCGATCGTTCCACGTTCATTTGAAAACTGCAGGTATTCTTCATTATCTATGATTTTTTTCAGCGTTTCTACTGTCCTCCGGACTTCTTCATACGTATTGTACAATGCTACCGGCGCAATCCGGATGTAGGACGGTGCCCGGAAATCAGGCACGATGCCCTTGGCTTTCAATGCCTTGCAGATGCCGGCAGCGTATTCATGTTTAAAAAGCACATGTCCGCCTCTCAAAGCGGGGTCCCGTGGACTTATCACCTTCAGGTCGCTGCCAATACCGGAATCAACCAGATCGATCATATAGCCGGTTAACCCCAGGGACTTTTCCCGGATTCGTTCGATTCCTGCTTCCCCGAACATTTCCAGAGACCCGATCAAGGGAGCCATGCTCAGCACATGCGGGGTCCCGATTTCGTAGGCTCCGGCCGATTCTTCCGGCTCGAGGGTATGCTTCATATCAAACTGGACAGCTTTTTTTGAACTGAACCAGCCTGCAAGCCCCGGTGATCCCCCAAAATGCTTTTCATGGACGTACAGTCCTGCAACAGCTCCCGGTCCTCCGTTCAAATGCTTATAATTGCACCAAACGGCAAAATCGACGCCCCATGCGTGAAGCTCGTGCGGTACTGACCCGACCGAATGACAAAGATCGAGGCCGACCATAATGCCGCGAGCATGGGCTTCTTTAGTTAACCGCTCCATATCGAGCACCTGGCTGCTCCGGTACAATACGCCCGGAAGAAACAATAGAGCGGTATCGTCATTCATCCTATCAATAATATCATCCTCATCAAGCATCCCGTCCCGGCTCGGCGCCTGAACCAGCGCTTCTTTACCCAGACCGCGCAAATGAAGCTGGCTTTTTAATGCGTAAATATCGGTAGGAAAAGCCGCATCATCTGCGAGTATTTTGTATCGTTCAGCGGTAGGCTGATAAAAGGTAGCAAGCATCTGATGAATATTTACGGTCGTCGAACCGGTAACAATCACCTCTGTCTCTTTTGCCCCGAGCAGCGGAGCCGAAGTCTGGGCCAGTTTTTCCGACAGGTAATACCAGGGATGGCTTCCGTTTGTCCATCCCTCAATACCCAGATTCTTCCACATATCCATAATTTCCTTTACGCTTTTTTCCGCCCTCTCCGACAGCAGTCCGAGCGAGTTTCCATCTAAATAAATCGTCTCACCCATATAGAATTCCCGGCGGTATTTCCGGAGTACATCATCGTCATCCAGTTTTTTCGCATAAGCCTTTGTATGTAAGCTTTCTATATCCATAGGATCCCTTCTTTTTGCATAAATATTATTTTTAGTTCCCATTTTATATATAATTCCCCCGGCAAGTGAAACATTAACTGCTCTTTGCACCATACTAACAGAAATATTCCGCCGCTCTCTTTGGCACAGACACTGGGTTGCTATTTTTACAGTTACAGCTTATAATCATTCTCGGACTATAAGTGTATACGCCGTCGCTGCCTTTCCGGCAGCGATTTTTATATGAAGACGTATCAACCGGAAAAAGGAGGAGCTGTATGACCTGGGATATGCTGACGGTGATAGGCACCATCGCTTTTTCCATCAGCGGGGCAATTGTCGCTATGGAGGAAGACCTTGATATATTTGGAGTATTGTTTTTAGGATTTATCACAGCGTTTGGAGGAGGAGCGATTCGAAACATTCTGATTGGGGTTCCAGTGTCGGAGCTTTGGAGCCAGGGTCTGTTTTTTCAGGTTTCCTTTTTCTCTATTCTGCTGTTTGTGCTGTTTCCAAATATTTTAATGAAGCACTGGCACAGCTGGGGGTCATTTTTTGATGCCATCGGCCTTGCTTCTTTTGCGATGCAGGGGGCCCTTTTTGCAGTGGAAATGGGCCATCCCCTCAGCGCTGTCATCGTGGCAGCGGTACTCACGGGCAGCGGCGGCGGACTGATCCGTGACGTGCTCGCCAACCGAAAACCGATGGTGCTTCACTCGGAGGTCTACGCCCTGTGGGCACTGGTCGGCGGCTTATTTATCGGTATGGGCTGGGTTACCGGTGGCTTTGGCCTGTTCCTGCTGTTCGTTCTGCTCGTTTCCGGCCGTGTATGCTCCTACCGCTTTCAATGGAAGCTTCCCCACCGAACGATTCCCTCCATGTAAATCCCTCCCGCCAGTCTCCGGCGGGTTTTTTGTGTTCAACATACCGTAGATATGAGTAAAAATGAAGCCTTCGTAAAATTATAAAAAAAGACTGCTCTTCTATGAGCAGCCTTCAAAGCTTCGTCCTATACTGTTTTTTTATTTCTTTTCTTTCCGTAAATGCTTGTGGCAAGCTCAGGTGCTTTCTGGAACAAATATACTCCGGCGAGAGCCGAAAGAAGAATAAAAATACTGCTGAAGGTCCGCAGCGTGCCTGTAGCAAGTGCTGCAATGATAATGGAGAATTCCCCGCGCTGGGTTAAAGATAAGCCTGCACGCAGAGCTACCTTGGATGACAGACCGTACAGCTTCCCGCCTGCAAATCCGACAATTATTTTCGCAGCCACTGACCAGAAAAGCAGCACGAGAAGCATCGGAATCATCGGCACTCCTTCCCCAACCTCAATCGTTGTGCCGAAATAAACAAAAAACATTGGGAGAAGCAGATCCCGGAAGCGCACGACCAGGCCTTCGAGCACGTCGCTCCGTTTCACTTCAGCCAGAATAATGCCGGCCAGAAAAGCGCCCAGCACCTCGGATAAATCCAGGTACAAAGCAATACCGCCGTACGAAAGCGCAATACCAAACACGAAAAGAAGAAAAAAATCCTCATCCATATAGCGGTCCACAAATGAACGCAATTTTCGGAAAACAAATATTCCGAGCAGGATTGCTCCTGCCACCAATATAATAATTTGAACGAAGGTCCATCCGAGCGTGCCTATAGTAACTCCGCTGCCTACGGTCATGCTGACAAGCACCGCCACGAGGACCGGGGCAAATAAATCCTCAAAAATGAGGAGGCCGAGTATAAATTCAGACTCGGGGTTTGCCATCCGTTTAGAGTTTTCAAGCATTTTGGCTGTGATCGAAGAGCTTGTCGCGTAGGTGACTCCGCCTATGATTAGTGCTTCAAGCCATCCAAGCCCAAACGCCAGCGTAATACCTACGGTAACTCCGAAGCTGAGCACAATGTCCAGGACTCCGGCCCGGAAAACTTTTGTTGCGACATGCATGAGCTGCCGGACTGGAAATTCCATCCCCAGCATAAAAAAAAGCAGGACAATACCGATCTCACCGGCAAAATACAGCAGGTGAGAATCTGCCAGCCAGCTGCTGACGACAATTCCAATTAATAGATAGATGATGACATCAGGGAATCGCATTTTAAAGGACATCCATCCCCCGACAAAAAGTACGAGCAGCATCAATCCCGCAGCAAGCAAATCAGGCATTTCCGGCATAAGAATTATCCTTTCGCCTTACAAACTTCTTCAAAGCGCCCAATAATGTCTTTTTTCCCGACAACGAGCAGGGTATCCCCGGCCTGAATGATAAAATCATCCTCCGGCTTCGGAAGAATATCGTTATCCCTCATGATGCCCACAATAGAAACTCCTTCCGGTATTGATGTCTGGGCTTCTTCCACTGAACGCACATCCATCTTAGAGCCCTTTTTCACCTTGATCCAGTCAACAAGCATTTTCTTTCTTAACAGGCGAAAACGCTCAAAGCTTTCTTCATCCACAGGGTCCTCATGAACGCCAAGCAGGCGGGCGCCCAGTTCTCTCGCTTCATCAGATGTGAATATGGTTGAAAAAAGCGCTTCATCATCGTCCTCGTCTTCCACAAAATAAATTTCTCTCTTGCCGCTATGGTGTACGATCATGACCGTGGTTATACCGTCCCGGTTTTCAAACGCTATCCGTTTTCCTACCCCCGGCAGGTCATGTTCTCTGATTCTCATTTGTCATTCCTCCTGTGATTCTTTTCGTCATCCGTCAAAACGGTGCATCCAGCTATTAAACGCCTGCACGAACTTTTTTGCGTGCTGCGTGATTTTTTCATCCTCAAGCGTATCCAACTCTTTGTTCATTTTTCCTCTCACTCCTGCCACCAGCATTTTCGGCCCTGGCATTACATAGGCCTCAGCAGCTGTAAGTGTCTGCCGGACCTGATACTGGGATAAAGCCGTGCCGCCGCCCCCAGGAGTCGCTCCGGCAAGCGCAAAGGCACGGTGGGTCAGAGCGGAGTGCGCAGGCGGACTGGACGCCCAGTCCAGGGCGTTTTTTACAACGCCCGGCATCCCGTTATTGTATTCGGGGGTTACGATAATAACCCCGTCCGCACGCATCATTGCTCGTTTCAATTCTACAACAGATTCGGGGGTTCCTGCTTCTTCCACATCGGCATGGTAAAGCGGGATGTGATGCAAAAATGCTTCTTCGACCTCCCAGTGCTCCGGAAACTCAGCTTTCATTAAATCCAGCAGCTTCCGGTTATAGGATTCCTTCCGCAGACTCCCACATATCACCGTTACATTCATCTGTTCCTCTGTCATAAGGTTCACCGCCTTTGCCTTCATCTTCTAGCCTCATTATACATTTTTTCTGCTCTTTTACCCTAGCAATCACACTTTTTTCTAAAAGTATTGAATCGTGCTTTGACTTCTATATATATTTATATTAGCATATGCTTATATAATAAATTCAGCAATTGCCTGATTAAATTTAGAAAGAAACGGATGCCGCATCGTTTTCGGCCCGGCCTGGAGGTATTTATGAACACCCTGCTCGCAGTTATTATTTTTCTTATCACGCTCGTATTGGTTATTTGGCAGCCGAAAAATTTAAATATTGGCTGGTCTGCCTGCGGAGGCGCTATTATCGCTCTTATCGCAGGCGTTGTCAGCTTTGGAGACGTCGAAACCGTTATTGGCATCGTATGGAATGCTACGCTCGCCTTTGTTGCTATTATCATTATCAGTCTGATTCTCGACAGAATTGGTTTTTTTGAATGGGCTGCTCTACACATGGCAAAAATCGCCGGAGGAAGCGGCCTGCGGATGTTTATTTACATAATTCTGCTCGGAGCCGTCGTTGCTGCGCTTTTTGCCAATGACGGTGCTGCCCTTATACTGACGCCTATCGTTCTCGCGATGGTAAGAGCGCTTGAATTTAAGGAACGTATGATTCTTCCGTTCATTATGGCCAGTGGTTTTATCGCTGACACAGCTTCCCTGCCCCTGATTATCAGCAACCTCGTAAACATCGTTTCTGCCGACTTTTTCGGTATCGGCTTTGTTGAATACGCGACCCGGATGATTGTTCCAAACTTTTTCTCTATCGGGGCGAGCCTTCTTGTCCTCTACCTTTTTTTCCGGAAGGATCTTCCCGGAAAGTATGACGTCACAAAAGTAAAAAATCCGAAGGACGCGATCCAGGACATAAAAATGTTCCGGCTCTCATGGGTGGTGCTTGCGGTGCTGCTTGTCGGGTACTTCGTCAGCGAATTCGTAGCAGTTCCCGTCTCCGTCATAGCCGGTATCGTGGCGTTATTCTTCCTGCTGATGGCCCGCCGCAGTCCGGCTGTTGAAACAGGCAAAGTATTAAAGGGAGCGCCGTGGGATATCGTTTTCTTTTCAGTGGGAATGTACGTCGTCGTTTACGGCCTTCAGAACGCCGGGCTTACCGAGCAGCTGGCAGTTGTGATACAGGCAGCTGCTGATGAGGGTTTATTTGTCGGAACACTTTCGATGGGCTTCATCGCCGCTCTCTTATCTTCTGTCATGAATAACATGCCGACAGTGATGATTGATGCTTTGGCTATTTCAGAAACAGCTACTTCCGGAGCTGTACGTGAAGGCCTTATTTACGCCAATGTGATCGGCAGCGACCTGGGGCCGAAAATCACTCCGATCGGCTCTCTCGCTACCCTGCTGTGGCTTCATGTGCTGCGTCAGTTCGGCTTTCATATTTCCTGGGCTTATTACTTCAAAGTCGGTATCATTCTGACCATTCCAACGCTTTTTATTACTCTTGTCGGCCTCTATGTATGGCTGTTAATCATTGGCGGCTGACCGGAAACAGCCGGTCATTTCCCGGGAAATATGACACCTTCTGCGCTCGAAATATGAATACCTGACAGGCTTACTGAATGAATTAGTTGAATAACAGCAATATTGTTGTTACCCTTGGCAGAGTTGCAAATGATAATTATCCAGCGCCCGGCTCCGGCAGTTTAAACTTACGGAGAGCAGGGAATGTATTCAGCAGTTTGCAGGCATAGAAAAAAAGGTATAGATATATTCTATACAGGTTTAAAAATTAAGGAGGCTCACTCTTGGAAATTACAAACGGTGCTAAAGCAGTACTAGAACCGCTGATGGAAGAAAACAACATGGACCACCTTCGCGTGGCAGTCGAAGAAATGGAAGAATCCTCTCAAATCGGTCTTGTTCTTCAAGATCCACAGGAGAGCGATCAGGTGCTTGAAGCAAACGGCATTAAAGTAGCAGTGGATAACCGCGTTACAGACTTAATGCAGGACGTTACGCTCGACACCCAGGAAAATGAAGACGGCGAAACACAGCTCGTCATGGCCGGTCTTCCTGAAGCTGAATAACAAGCGCCCCAAAAACAGTTCTGCTTAAACAGCAGAGCTGTTTTTTTGTTTTCGGAGCCTTTTTTTGTCGCATTGAGCCGAAATTTCGGCTTACTTCATTAATTATTTATAACCTGGACCGCTTGTACCAGTTGTTGACTGCGCTTTCAATGTTGGCACGTTCCTTGCATATACATAGAGTGCATCCTGCAAAATTATAAGGAGGGTTCATTCATGAAAGCAGCAGTAGTTAATGAATTTCATCAAAAACTGGAGATTAAAGATATTCCGGTGCCTGAACTTGATTACGGAGAAGTGCTTGTCAAAATTCATTCATGCGGTGTCTGTCATACCGATTTGCATGCAGCTCACGGCGACTGGCCGGTTAAACCAAAGCTGCCTCTCGTGCCGGGACACGAGGGTGTAGGTACAGTGGAAAAGGTTGCAGATGGCGTCAAATCCATCAAAATCGGCGACCGCGTCGGCATTCCGTGGCTTTACTCTGCCTGCGGTGAATGCGAATTCTGTCTTTCGGGAAGAGAAACACTCTGCCAGCAGCAGCTGAATGCCGGTTATTCCGTAGACGGAGCCTACGCGGAATACTGTAAAGCTCCCGCCCACTATGTAACAAAAATTCCGGACAGCCTGGACTTTGATACAGTGGCTCCACTTTTCTGCGCTGGGGTGACAACGTACAAAGCGCTCAAGGTCTCTGAAGCCAAACCGGGTGACTGGGTAGCCATCTTTGGCATCGGCGGACTCGGGCACGTTGCCGTACAATACGCGAAAGCCATGGCCTTAAACGTTGTAGCTGTCGACATACGCGACGACAAGCTGGAGCTCGCAAAGGAAATGGGAGCAGACATGACCATTAATAGTATGAACGAGGATCCCGGCAGGATACTGATGGAAAAATTAAACGGAGTAGAAGCCGCTATCAGCGTAGCTGTCAGTCCAAAAGCGTTTGAACAGGCGTACTCGACGGTCAAACGGGGAGGAAATTTAGTCATTGTAGGCCTTCCAGTCGGGGACCTTCCAATTCCTATTTTTGACACAGTCTTAAACGCCGTGAACGTTAAAGGCTCCATTGTCGGTACACGCAAAGACCTCCAGGAGTGTCTCGAGCTCGCGGCTAACGGCAGGATCCGCCCGATTATTGAAACGAAGGAACTGGATGATATTAACGACGTATTTGATTCAATGGAAAAAGGCGATATCAACGGCAGGATTGTACTCAAAATTCAGGACTAGATTACCGGTAAAGTTACGAAACGCTTACACAAAGTAAAACCCGGACGGGCTCCTCTTCCCGCCGGGTTTTGCTGATTTTTCTTCCCGAATTTATTCATTCAGCCAGTAGCGCAGCTTTCTGGTATTCACTCCGAGCATTTCTGCTGCCTCCCGGCGGTTTCCACGGGTGAGCATTAAAGCGTGGTCAATAATATCCTGAATACTTTTCTTTTCTTCACTCCGTATATCTTCAACAGTGCTTTCAAGCGACAAATAGTTAGTCTCTTCGAGCTCCTGCTTTTTCTGTCTGAGCCAGTCCCCTGATACAATCCGGTTCCTGGCAGCAGTTTTCCGGCTTGAGGGCCTCATGTTTAAATGGCGGCGTTCAATCCTTCCGTCTGATTCTGCGGCCGCCCGGATCAGTACGTTTGTAAGCTCCCGGATATTGCCCGGCCAGTGGTGAGCCTGTAACGCCTCCAAAGCTTCCAGACTGATCACTGTGTTTGCCGGAGCTTCTTTGCGGAGAATCGACTGGGCCACCGCAGGGATATCTTCCTTTCGTTCCCGCAGAGGCGGAATAGTCAGCCGGACGACCTCGAGGCGGTACAGCAGGTCTTCACGAAATTCTCCTGCCTCTGCAGCAAGATGCAGGTCCTGGTTTGTGGCAGCAATGATACGGGCTTTTGTTTTAATCGGGCGTTCACCACCCACCCGGTAAAGCTCTCTCGTTTCGATTACCCGCAGCAGCTTCACCTGCGTGGAGAGTGATGCTTCTCCAATTTCATCAAGTAAGAGCGTCCCTTCCGAGGCCAGTTCAAAATAACCCTTCCGTGTTTTATTTGCCCCGGTAAAGGCTCCTGCTTCATGACCGAACAACTCACTTTCGAGCATCTGCTCCGGCAGTGCTCCGCAGTTCACACCGAGAAATAAGCGCTCCCCCGACCCGGCAAGCTCATGAATAAAGCGGGCGGCTACCTCTTTTCCTGTGCCCGTTTCTCCATCTATTAAGATTGTTAGAGGCTTTGGCGCAAAGCGCACAGCCAGCCGCACCACTTCTTTCATTGCTTCGCTTTCTCCGGTTATCAAGCCGCTTCTTGCGGCTGCCTGTTCAATTTGTCCTGACACTTCCGGGTCTGACTCCGGCTGCTTTATTTTCTCTTCAATAATGCTGATATCTTCAAATGGCTTTTCAATATAGTCCTCCGCCCCCAGCTTAACTGCTTCCACAGCTGTATCAATTGTGCTGTATCCTGTCATAACAATACAGCGGCACGAGGGCTGCGCCTGCTTCAAGTCTGCGAGCAGCTTCAATCCGTTCGTGTCAGGCAGCTTTAAGTCGATAAATGCCAGTTCATACAAATGGTTCTGGCCGCGAAGACGTTCATATTCCTTCCCGTCATGGGCAAGATCAATATGATGACCCTGTTCTACAAGCAGATAACGAAAAAACGTGCCTATATCATAGTCATCATCAATGACTAATATCTTCATACTTATCGCCTCCTCCATGAACTGGCAGCTTCAATTGAAAGGTACTTCCTTTTCCCTCTTCGCTTGTAAACGTCAGCCGCCCCCCATTTTTCTCTGCAATATCCTTACTTACCGACAGACCCAGGCCGGTCCCGTTCTGTTTTCTTTTCGTGGTGAAAAAAGGTTCAAACACTGACGGCTTCTGACTCTGGGCGATTCCGCATCCATTGTCTTCCACCTCAAGCACAACGCTTGAATGAATAACACTGGTTTTAATTTGGATCTTTTTATCCGTCTCTGCGCTGTCCTTTAACGCATCTTTTGCGTTCAGAAGCAGGTTGATAACCACCTGACCGACCTGATGAGGTCCTGCCTGGACAAATGGCAGAGCGGGCGTATAATGCTTTTCAATCAGGATATTCTCTTTTTCGATCTGAAAGCCAATCAGACTCAGTACATCTTCAACTGCTTCATTAATATCGCACTCCGTACTTTCTTCTTTTTCCGGACGGGAGAAAGAAAGCAGATTTTGCACGATCGTCCGGCAGCGGCGGCCCCCTCTTTCAATCGCCGCCGCAAGCTCCTTCGAAGGCCCTTCCTCTGGCAGACTCCGCTGCAGTATCTGGGTGTTGCCGATCACCGCGGTCAACGGACTATTTAACTCATGAGCTACTCCGGCTGCCATTTCCCCTATCGCCGCGAGCTTTCCGGAATGCTGAAGCTGGGCTTCGGTTTTGATACGCGTCGTGACATCCTTAATATAAATAAGCAGTCCTTTCATTATCCCCTCTCCGTCCCGGACCGGATATGTCTGAATGTCGCAAACACTGCCATTTTTTAATGTCATCTGATAGTTTTTCATCGAGTCGCCGCGGTAACTCTCTTCAATTGGACAGAACTCTTTCGTATCATGAAAAAGCAGGTCATGACAGCGGCGGCCGGCCACCGCCTCGGGAGGTTCGCCAAAAAAGGAGTGGGAAGCCTGATTACAGCGGACGATCCGGTGATCGTTATCGGTTAATATCAGTAGGTCCGCTACAGCCTGAAAGGTTTCCTCCCATTCCTTTTTGCCCTGATACACCTCCTGGTACAGTCTCGCGTTCTCCATCATAACGGCGATATGGTCCGAAAGCTGTCGGAAGAAGCTGATATCAGACTGGTCACACTCGATCCGTTCAGCCGCAGCAAAGGTAAGAACGCCGATGGTCGATGCTTTAATCCGAAGCGGTATGACACACACATAGTAAAAATTCAAAGCCGAAAGCGTCTGCTCCTCCACAAACGCATACGCATCAGCAGGCTCCCATTCGTGAAAAACAATCATATTCTGTTCGATTGCTTTCCAGTACAACGACTCTTTTTTCGGAAGGTGCATACCTACTGCAGAGTCCTCTGCATAGAGAGGATAGACACTTTTTAATGACATGGCCCCATGCTCGATTAGCGATAAGCTTACCCGGTCGATCGGATACAGTTCGTAAATGGTTTCAAGAATATGCTGCAGTGCCGTTTCCATCGTTCCTGTAACCTGAAACCCCTTTGCTACTTCGCTCAAAATTTCAAGCTTACGATTCTTTTTTTCAAGTTCCGCAATCGTTGCTTTCAAGTCTGTATAATAGCTTTTTTTCGAGGCGCGGACCCCGGTTAATTTTTCAATCACCATCTCTTTTTCTGTGAACATACCGATGCTCCTTTATTCGTAAGCCTTTTTGAACAACATTTCGATATCCTTCAAAGCTACGTCCCGTGGGTTGGTGATCATGCATGCGTCATCAAGGGCGATGCGGGCCATGCTTTCAAAGTCAGGGTCTCTCAGACCGACAGAGCGCAGTGTCTTGGGAGCACCGATGTCATCTGCAAGAGCCCGGACGGCCTGAATGCCGTATCTGGCACGGACCATTTCCCCGGCATCCGCAGAAGCACCGAAAATATCACCGATAGCAGCGAATCGGGGAGGTGAAGCAATTAGATTAAATTCCATGACATGCGGAAGCAAAATGCTGTTAATCTCTCCGTGCGGAAGAGCATAGCGTCCGCCAATCGCGTGGGACATCGCATGTACTGCACCTAAAATGGCATTGGAAAACGCAAGTCCCGCCTGCATGCTTGCCATCGCCATCGCACGCTTGGCTTCCACATTTGTGTGTGATGCCACCGACGGCCGCAGAAATTCAGCCGCCAGCTTCATCGCATTTACCGCATGCACATCCGTCAGCGGCGTCGCTGCCGCACTTACATACGCTTCTATGCCATGGGTAATTGCATCAAGTCCGGTAGCTGCTGTAAGCAAATGATCTTTGGTCATCAAGACAAACGG
This sequence comes from Marinococcus sp. LNHM5E3-2.1, assembly GCF_056034365.1. NCBI lineage: Bacteria > Bacillati > Bacillota > Bacilli > Caryophanales > Bacillaceae > Marinococcus > Marinococcus sp. LNHM5E3-2.1. The sequence continues at coordinate 22,116 of NZ_JBQLIB010000008.1, read as the reverse complement.
ATCGACAATCGCAATATCGGGCACGAGCGATTTAGAAACGATCGTCATCTTCTTTTTCCGCACCGGATCAACAATAATCGAAAATTGGGAGACCTCGGATCCCGACCCCGCCGTTGTCGGCACCATAATGACTGGTGGAAGTGGACTATGGATGTGGTCTACGCCTTCGTAATCTTCGATTTTTCCGCCATTGCTCACAATGACAGCCACCGCTTTAGCCACATCCAGCGCACTTCCTCCCCCAATGCCAAGTACAGCGTCACACCGGGCTTTATGATAGGATTCCACACCTTCTACTACCTGAGCTGTGTCAGGGTTCGTACTAATATTTGAAAAAAGGTGATACTCAAGGCCGGAAGCTTGTATACTTTCCATAGCCTGGACCGTCCAGCCGGCTTCTTTGACGCCCGGATCACTTACTACGAGTACACGCTGCGCTCCCAGACGCAGAAAGCTCTCACCTACCTGATGAATCGAATGATCTCCGAAAATAATTTCGGGAGCCATAAATTTTGAAATCATATCCTCACCACCATATTCAGCTGGAAATTTTTCATGCTATTGAAAACGTTTACTTAATATGTATTTATTATCTCTTACCCTTGTTTAATGTGCAAAGACTTCCTGATCCTGTTTTAACGCAAAAAATTCCGGGGATCACTCTGGACCCACGGAAAAATAGTTTGTATAACCTTCGCAAAATACGGACGATTTAAGATGGAGCAAGCTGCGTAAATGTTTCTAAAGAACCTAAATGGCGTTGATGCACTACAAATTCCAGGTAATGCAGCGCTCGGGTCATCACAACGTACAGCAGCTTCACATCCAGCTCCCGGTCTGGATGATACGTTTCCTGCTCCATGTAAACAAACACGGCATCAAACTCCAGCCCCTTGGCTAAATAGGAAGGAACAATGGCTACCTGCTCTTCCTGAAAATCTTCTTTTTCCCCGAGCACGTAACTGTCCAGGGTAGTTTCCGTTTCCAGTATGCGGTGCAGCTGCCGGCATTCCTTCATCGTTTTTCCGATAATCGCGATGGAAGGAGCACCCTCGGTTCTCAGACCGTTCACCCTTGCTTCAATACGTGCTGCTGCCTCCCTGTTATGCTTAAAAGCAGTAACTTCCGGAAGCTCCCCGTGGCGTACCACCGGCCGGGCTTTGGGGAGATCCTGGTTAGTGCTTTGCTCAAGAACCTGGCTGGCCCTTTCCATAATTTCCTGCGTCGTACGGTAGCTCTGATTCAGCTTCGTATACGTCGCTTCCGGGAAAACATGTGTCTGTACGTCCTCCCAGTGCTGAATGCTCCGATAGCTGTGGATGCCCTGCGAAAGGTCGCCCAGGATGGTAAAAAGCTTGGTTTTGGTAACGGCCCGCAGCGTGTACAATTCGAACAGGCTGTAATCCTGTGCCTCATCGATGACTACATTTTTCGCCTGATGCTTCGTTTTCACACCCACAAGCATATGCTGCAGGTACAACAACGGAGCGGCGTCCTCGGCTTCTATTTTTTTTCCTTTGAGCACCTGCTGCTGATAAGCAGCCAGCTGGCCCGCCTCATCTTTCGAAAATTCCCCGAAAGTTTCCAGCTTTCCGGCGTTCTGCATAAGATTTTTATACACCGTATGGATGTCCGGCTTGGAAAACTGCTTCCCATACGCTTTAATAGCCTCTGAGGCTTCCTGATCCAATTTTTCTGCGTACGCCTCCTGCTCATCCATCAACTGAACGACCATTTCCCTGCGTTTCTCCGGATCGCGAACATTTGACCGCACTTTTTCCATTCGGTCTTCATATACTTCTTTGACTTCTGCAATTACCCGCTTAATTTCTTTTTTAGCTGCTGCGTTGATTACTTTTTTGATTTTATCAATACGCTGAAAAGCAGGCATGTAGGCATATTGATCATGGTAGAGCTGCTTCACATGAGACGCCTCAACCAGAGTAAAACGGTCAACTGTTAAATCCTCAGCCTCAATCAAATCACTTGTTATATGTGCCCCGTAGCCGTCAAGCATATTTTTACACGCCATAGATCCTTTAAATGCAGGAATCCAGGAGGAATCGTAAGCCTCTGTTCCGCTTTCTTCAAGGAAATGCAGCAAATGACGGTCCAGCGGCTGAACAGTGTATGTTTTCCCCATCGCTGCCATAAAGAAGTCCTGAAACGTCGTCTGCCTTACCTCTTCGACGCCAAGCTCCGGCAATACTCCGGAAATATAATGAAGAAACAGCTGATTAGGGGCCAAAATCATCATATCTTCGGGATCGAAGGTATCTGCATACGTATAAATGAAATATGAAATCCGGTGCATAGCTATTGTCGTTTTACCACTCCCGGCTACTCCCTGGACGATCAGCGGTTTGTCCATATCAGCGCGAATAATCCGGTTCTGTTCTGCCTGGATAGTAGTCACAATGTCTTTTAATCGTTTTTCCGCATTTGTCGACAAAGCATCCTGCAGCATCTGGTCTCTCGCTGTTATATCAATGTCCTGCATATGCTGCAGTTCGCCCTTTTGCACCTCAAACTGCCGTTTCAGAGATAATTCTCCGTCATGCTTTTCCCCTTCTGCTTCATACGACGCCGGACCGAGGCTGCCTTCATAATAAAGATTGGCAATCGGGGAGCGCCAGTCAACAATTACCGGTTCCTGGGTGTCGTTTTTTGTTAAAGATGTTTTTCCAATATACAGCTGTTCCGTCTGTCCGGTTGCCTCCCTTTTAAAATCAATCCGGGAGAAATAGGGTTCATCCTTTACTCGCACAAGGTCCCGATACTCTTTATTCGACATTTCCAGCAGCTGGGCATTTGCCAGTGTGTTCACATAGCTTAAACTGCTGTCCAGATGGTCCAGCTCTACAAGGGCTTCTTTAATATTTTGCTGATAGGCTGACTGATTTTCTACAGAGGATTCAAGAACTTCATAAATGTATTCTCTTGTTTTCTGCAGTCGCTCCTGCTCCTGTTCAAAAGCTTTGTCACTGTACTCGTGGGCCATGTTATCTTCCTTTCCGGTTATACTAAGTAGGCTTGAAGACGATCTAGATTTCTATTCCATTACTAAATTTTTATCATTTAAGAAGGTATGCAAATAAACGAAAAAACATGCATCTCAATTATTCCAGGATGCATGTGTATCAAAAATTACTGGAGACTGCTATTATTTTATCATCCTTCAGCGATGTATTTGTACTATTATTTAATATAACCATTTATAATTGAACATAATACAGATAAATTTAACACTGTTTCTCAAAATTTGTCGCCGGAACAGAAAAGGGATAGAATAACAATGAAGTTTTCATTTAAAGGCAGGTTTTTTTATGGATCAGGAAAGAGAAATCATGACTGTGGCCCAGGTCGCGGAATATTTACAAATCAGCGAAGTAACTACATATAAGCTTGTGCAGGAAGGCCGGATCCCAGGCTTCAAAATTGGGAGACACTGGCGCGTTCAAAAAGAAGATCTTCGTGAGTACATCCGCCGGCTTCAGCACGGTGAAACTTTATAATAGAGAATAAACTTAAAAAATAAGCACGTCCCCGACCAGAGAAAATCCTGGGGACGTGCTTATTATTAATACTATCCGCTTCGTCTGCTAATACGAGGGCTTCGGAGACAAAAGAGCAAAAACCAAAGCTGTCGCCGGCAAAAGCATCATAAGCCATAAGATTGCCGTATAATTATTGAACCAGTCATAAAAAATACCAAATGGCAGCGGACCAAGAGCGGAGCCAATAACCATTACCGTCTGGGCAATGCTTTTAATACTCCCTAAATGCCTGGGGCCGAAATAATTGGGCCACACAATGCTTAACACAATACGTTCAAAGCCGTGGGCTATTCCCCACAGCACTCCAAAAATGATAGCTCCTGTCCAGGAATTTATAGTTAAAAGCACCAAAAGGGAAACAATATGTACCCCAAACGTCATCGCAAGCACATAATGCACAGCAATGCGGTCCACCAAATACCCTACAGCAAATGTTACCGGGAAACCGATAAAAGCCATCAAGGAAAGAATTAATGCCGCAAGCGAAATCGAAAGACCCTTTCCTTCTACGATAGATACTAAGTGGAAGGTAACACCTGTGTTTACAATTGCCGGCACGCTGACACAAAAAAGAATAAGCCAGAAGGCTCTGGTTCTGCGCGCTTCCTGAAGGGTCCAGCTTTTTTCCTGCATGCCTGTTCGCTGGCCCCGGACCTCCCCATGAGACGCTGGTCCTCTGCCATCGGGCTCCTGGCCAATATCCTGCGGCTGGTTCCGCACCACTAAGAAAGCCAGCGGCACAAAAACAACAAGTAACAGTCCACCCCAAATTAACCATGTGTCCCGCCAGCCGACCATTTGTATCAGCCATGTGTTCAACGGGGGCAGGGCAGCGGCACCGACAAAACCGCCAATCGCCATGACACTTAAGGCCCGGCCGCGCTTCTGCACAAACCATTGCGGCACAAGCGTATTAGGAACCAGGGTCAGCGATCCCTGGCCAAATAATCGAATAGCAAAAAAGCCGATAAACATCATTACAGCACCTGTTAAAAAGGCATTCCAAATACAGGCGAGAGCCAAAAGAACTCCTGCAGCCCCCATTACCAGACGCTGGCCCAGACGATCAATTGCACGGCCGACGAAAAAAAGAGTAATACCGGCAGCCAGAGTACCAACCGAATAAATACCAGAGACAAAGGAACGTGAATACGAAAAATCCTGAATGTAATAATCAATAAAAATAGAAATCGAATACGTTTGGCCCGGTCCGGAAAAAAACATACTTAACGCGGATAAAGCCACAATCGCCCATCCATAAAAAATGGGACCCGACCCGTTTTTCGGTTTATCAGCCCGCATGTCGAAGCTCCTTTTCAGCATTTTCTCCAGAAACTATAAATAAATTCAGCTTCCTGGTCCGTTTGTTCATCTATGCTACTTTATCACAAAAGGGAGCATGGATTTTATCCTTAATTCATTAAAAACGGCCTTCCAGATAAAAAAATCCTTAATTTCAGCAAAAAAAGCTGAAGCAGAAAAAGCTTTCTCTGCTTCAGCCGCCCCTTTTACCCTAAAGCTACATCCAGTATCATCATGACGCTGAAGCCAATCATCAGGCTGAAGGTAGCGAGCCGTACGTTGCCCTTTTCCTGGGAACCGGGGATGACCTCCTTGGCAACGACGAATATCATCGCTCCTGCTGCAAAACTGAGAGCAAACGGAAGCAGCGGCTGGATGATGATAACTGCAGCAGCACCAATTACTGCAGCCACCGGCTCTACAAAACCGGACAGCTGCCCGTAAAAGAAGCTTTTCTTTTTCGACACTCCGTCCCGGCGAAGCGGCATCGATACTGCAGTTCCCTCCGGAAAGTTTTGAATGCCGATGCCAAGCGCAAGCGCTACTGCTCCGGCGAGCGTAGAGCTGCTGAATTCCGAAGCCAGCGCCCCGAACGCTACCCCTACAGCTAGTCCCTCCGGAATATTGTGCAGAGTAATCGAAAAAACAAGCATTGTGGTCCGGTGCTTGGCATACTTGTCTTTTATTTCCGTAAAATATGTGTCTTCATCCATCATGGGGATCACCCTGTCGAGCAATAACAGAAAAACACCCCCAAGTAAAAAACCAATAACAGCTGGAATATAAGGTATCTGGCCCTGCTCCTCCGCCATATCAATGCCGGGAGAAAGAAGCGACCAAAAGCTCGCAGCAATCATGACCCCGCCGGCAAATGCAAGCATACTATCCATCAGCTTCTGATTATTTCTGTTCGTAAAAAACACAACCGCAGCGCCTGCTGCAGTCATACCCCAGGTAAACAAAGAGCCAATCAGCGCCTGCAGTGTAGGATGCAGCTCCGCAAACCACTCCATAATATAATCTCCTTTTCACTCTATTAAAAAAAGTTTCCCTAAGGAAAGTCTAACGTTATTCTATTCCTTGTTGTAAAAGTTTGTCAATCGACAAACGTAAAGCCGCCTCCGTCTGGAGAGCGGCTCTATTCTTTCACTGTTAAATAATCGTGTTGACCCCTTCAGTGTCTGTCACAATGAGAAGGATCTTTCCTTCATCGAGTTCATCCTCGTACTCATGAGCTTCTTCCTGGGATAACCCAATTTCCTGCAGTTTGTTTCGGAGTTCATCACCTTTTTTGCTGAACATATTTCCTACTGCATTTTTTATTCCTTCTTCTTTCATGCCGACAGTGTTGGCATTCGCATTCTCCGCGATACGGCCGGTGCGGTCGTTATCGTGGGTCATAACGTACACGTTACTTTTATCAATGCCCTTCTCAGCTAAACGCTGAACGTCCTGCTGCAGAGCCTCGTCATTAGTGTATTCTCTCACGAATGGTTTCATAAGAACCTCCCTTTAATGTTTACTGCTATTCTAATAAACAATTCTGACTCTGTTTAAACCATTTCCCGGCAAACTCCCTCTTTTCACCTAGAGAGCGTGGGGGTCTATGTAGTCCAGAAACTTCGTTTCAAATAAATGTACATTATAGTTCACCAGGCCTACGACCGTTTTCGTAATAAAAGAATCCTCGTTTTCTTCTCCCGGCTCGTACGTGGATTTAATAATTCCGTACTCTTTAAACGTTTCATTGTGAATTGTTTTTAAATCTTCTCTCGTTTTTTCCAGATCCTTCACGGTGTAAGTAACCTGCGACCCTGCCTCACAGCAGTCCGGATACCGTCCACGAAGTAATTCTGCCGAGCGTTCCATAATGTTTAAAATAATCGCTGATTTATGCTTTTGAGATTCCATCGTTTCAGGCTGAAGCTTTTCAATATCCTTCATGTGATATTTTTCCTGAATGATAATATCATCCAGAAAAAGAATAATTGCATGGATCTTGTCTGAGATAAATACTACTTCACGGTCCTCTCCCTGCATTGCGAAACCACCTTTATTAATTTTTAGTTTAACCTATGCCGATCGCCCTAAAATCTATACCCCTTTTATCCTGAGATCATCCGGTAAATTTAAAAAAAGGTATAACTCTTTAAAATTTTGATTGCACATATATGTCTTAATATACATGTTAAAAATATAATAATTACATAAATAAGTTTGATTGATTTGTATAGCGCAAGGGTATATCGTTAGCTGTAAAACTATTTACCTACTTTTGACTGAATAAGGCAGGAGCAATGCTTATGAATTTATTGTCCGGAACCTATTCTATTTCTCTCATTTTTTTATCGGTGTTCATCGCCGTATTTGCTTCGTATGCTGCATTTCATATTGCCGGCCGCGTTGTACATACGAACTATGCAAATAAGCACTTATGGACTGCCGGGGGAGCAGTGTCTCTCGGGGGCGGCATCTGGTCGATGCATTTTGTGGCCATGCTCGCCTATGACATTGGCATGCCCGTTTCTTATGAACCGCTTTTTTTAACTTTAAGTATTCTGCTGGCCATACTTTCAAGCTGGGCTGCATTTGCCATTATTCAATTCACCCGGCCGCGGCTCCTTTATCACGCCGCCGGCTCCTGTCTCGTCGGAACGGGCATCATCTCTATGCATTACGTGGGCATCGAGTCAATGCAGATGCCAGCCTCCGTTTCCTACAATCCCTGGCTTGTTTTCCTGTCTATTGTCATTGCTGTCGGTGCTTCCTTTACCGCTCTCCGCCTGTTTTCTTCAGTGCCGGGCAACCCAAGCCGGTCTCTCAGCCAAATCGCTTATATGAGCAGCGCAGCAATTATGGGAGCAGCCATTTCAGGTATGCATTATACAGGTATGGCAGCAGCTTCTTTTCAACCAGATGAGGGCAGTGTAACGCCTGCTGGCACCGTTGATTCGCATATGCTTTCCATTTTTATCAGTGTCAGTATTACTGCGATTATTTCTATTGCTCTTATCGCTGCTTTTTTTGACAGAAAGATAGAATCAAGCGAAAGCCGCTATGGCCTGCTGGATGATTTGTATCAATCCATTATCCATTCGGCCAATGATGCCATTATTACGTTAGACGAATCCGGAAGGATAGTAGCCTGGAATCAGGCGGCCAGAACGATCTTTGGTTACAAGGAAGCTGACATTCTTGGCTCTTACTTTACCGCTCTCGTGCCTGAAAAATATAAACAGATCTACTGGCAACGGTTTGAACGTTACCAATCCTTACCTGACGGGGGCTCCTCCGGCAATACTTACGAATTGGAGGCCCTTCATGAAAACGGCACCTCTTTTCCTATAGAGCTTTCCCTTTCCGGACAGCAAAGCGGTACGCATTCTTACGTGACCGGTATCATACGGGATATTTCAGAGCGGGTCTGCTACCAAAAACGGATTGAAGAACTCATTTACCGTGACGAACTCACCCGGCTGCCCAACCGGCGAATGCTTCAGGAATATCTGGATGCCTGTCTGGACTCCGATGCTGAAAAGGGCCCCTCCCTTGCCGTTTTGTTTATCGATTTGGACCGCTTTAAAAACGTAAATGATAGGTTCGGCCATGCTACCGGGGATCTGCTGCTTAAAGAAGTGGCCGCCCGTATTAACAGCCTTCTTCAAAAAAAGGATCTTTTAGCCAGACAGAGTGGTGATGAATTCGTTGTGGTTCTTTCCCGTGTGGAAGGCTATCAGGCAGCTCATATGGCCGAAAGTATTCTGGATGTGTTGAATGACCCGATTATTATTGACCGCTTTGAAATGTTTGTGTCTGCCTCCATCGGCATCAGTCTTTTTCCTGAAAACGGAAAAAACACTGATGCTTTGATTAAAAATGCGGACACTGCGATGTATAAATCTAAAAACAAGGGCACGCACCATTATCGTTTTTTCACTGAAGATATGAATGAAAATGTCTCAAGAAAAATTCTGTTGGAAGCAGGGATGCGAAAAGGCATCGAGCGTAATGAATTCATTTTAGTTTACCAGCCGCAGATTGATACTCTCACTGGCGAAATTAAAGGGGTGGAAGCTTTAGTCCGTTGGGAGCATCCGGAGCTTGGATTAACTCTACCGGATGAATTTATTCCTTTAGCAGAAGAGACCGGCCTGATCATTCCCCTTGGCCGTTTTATATTGACAGAAGCATGCCGCCAGGCCAGAGCCTGGAAGAAAGAAGGCTTTTCCCTTTCCCGAATGTCCGTGAATATCTCCACTATTCAATTTCAGCAGAGCGATTTTTCTTCAACGGTGGCCGAAACACTGAAGGAAACGGGTCTCGAGCCGTCTGTGCTTGAGCTTGAACTGACGGAAAATATTATCCAGTATGCTACAGAAGCTGTCCCTGTTCTCCACCAGTTAAAAAATCTCGGTGTGAAGCTTTCTCTGGATGATTTCGGTACCGGTTATTCGTCACTTGGATATTTAAAGGATTTTCCTCTTGATACGCTCAAAATTGATAAAACATTTATTCAGGGCATGAACGGTGTTTCACGTGAAACAGCTATTGTCGAAAGTATTCTACACCTTGCAGGACAATTGAATTTTCATGTTATAGCAGAGGGTATTGAAACCCCGCTGCAATTAAATCTTTTACGACAGAAAAAATGTCATGAATATCAAGGTTATTTATACAGTCCGCCTGTTGCTGGAGATGAACTATTTAAAATGTATAAAAAAAACGACAATAGTTCATACTAAATAATCCGCGCTCTTCATGGAAGAACGCGGATTATAATCATTAAAAAGCTTGATCTATTCCCTATTTCAGTATATACTCAATAGCTTCTTTTATTTCTTTTAAAAATTCATTAACTCGGTTTATTATCTGCTTTTAACCAAAAGATTAACAGCTTCCTGGATCAGTTCTTCGCTGTCTTCCCCTTTTTCTATCTGTTCACGCACACATTCCTCGAGGTTCGCACTCACTACCAGACCGATCGCTCGATCGAGCGCTGTACGTGCAGCATTCATCTGAGAAACAAGCTCTTTACAGTCTTTTTCTTCTTCCATCATTCGAAGAACACCGCGGACCTGCCCTTCTACCCTTTTTACCCGGTTTTTCATTTGATCATTGTATTCCATGAAAGGCTCCTCCTTTCAAATAGAGTATTTATTTATACTGCCTTCATTTCTTTTCATTACCCGTGCGGGTATATAAAAAATATAAACGATGCTCTCCTGTTTGTCAAATATGTATCATATGCTGCGTACCGGCAGCTGCTGCCTCCCGTGATATTTTTCAGCCTTGCAATTCCCTTCTTTCTTTTTATATGATGAAAAGACTAAACTATACAGATAGCGGTGACTATTCGTGCTAAAAGACACAGGAGAACGAATCATCCCTTCACAAATGAAGCCGACCAACGGTATGCTGCTTGAGCATCTGGCCCGCTATTATTTTGCCATGCCGTACGCAAAGGGCCGCGTGCTTGATATTGCCTGCGGGGTCGGCTATGGGGCCCAGATGACAGCTAAAGGCAAAAAACGTGAGGTAGACTATGTGCTCGGCGTCGACATTGACGCTGAAGCGATAGCATTTGCCCAGAAGCACTATTATCATCCCCAGCTTTCTTTCCAGACAGGAGATGCTCTTGATGAGAATCTCCCCCTGCAGATAGGCACGTTCGATACGATTGTTTCCTTTGAGACCCTTGAACACGTGCCCGATGACCGTATCTTTATGAAACGTATGTACGCCCTCCTCCGGCCTGGCGGTACACTCATCGTTTCTACGCCCTTCGGCCAGGGAAGGCACAAGCCCAGCAATTCCCCTTTTCATTACCATCAGTTGACGACAGAGGAATGGGAAGAGCTCTTATCAAGAGAAGACTGGCCGTGGGAGAGGCTGCAGCTGTATTACCAGCAGGGAGTCGCTTTCGAACATCCCGCCCGTTCCGGTGTTCACTACCCTCTTGGCATCGCTGTATGTATTAAACCAGAGGCATAAATACAGCAAGATCCCGTGCCTATTCCGGCCGGGATCTTTTTCTGAGTTCGTTTCTTTCACGCAGTATTGCCAGCTCTGTCACGAGCTTTTTCTGGTCGTCATACGAAAGATTTCTTTCCAGCATTGCCTGAATTTCTGCAAAACGTTTTTTGTCCTCATCATTCAAATAGCGAAGCTCTTCTTCCATGAAGGCCTTCCTTTCATGTACAGGATAAAATATTATTCTGTGCCGGTACTGACAATCTGCTTAGCCTGAATGATGACAGTAAGCGTCCGGAGCCACCGTATCACGGTAAAGGCTACTATTCCCGTGAACAAAGAAAGCATAAAAAAGGCAAAATTCACCGCCATGCCCGGCAGGTTCAAATCAGTTATCACCAAAAGCAGAAATACTATAAACAAAAGAGCACTTACTGCAGCTGTAATCCCCCACCTCCGGCACTTTTTCCGGTACTCCTCCAAAAAATAAAGCGTCCAGTGGTCTTGAAAGGACGAAGCATCTTTCTCCCCTTCAAATATGTGGAGTACCGGGGAGGAACACAGAAGTGTCCATTCATCCTCAGAAATTTTCCGCAATCCCTGATAATCTTTCGACATGATGAACTGGTATTCCTTTTCTTCTTCCCTTACTTCCGACAAAGAATAGCCGAGCAGAGAGCAGTCCTGCACCTGCCATCCTTTTTGGCGCTGCTCCTTCAAACGGCTTTTTTCTTTATCGTAGGTAGTGAAAGGCATAAAAGAAAATAAAAATTTGGTTTCTCTTCGCAAGTAACTATACACCTCCTATATATGGAATATACACGGATAGAAATTAATAGGAATAAATGATGAAAGGCAGTAAACGACGGGGGAATAATCGAATTATACGAAGTATATACCTTTATGCTACCATGAGCCGCCTACTGTCACAAACACTCTACCCGGGCTCCACTTCAGCCCTCGCCCCCTCTGCCGCTCTTTCCATGAGCCTGAGAAGCGTTTGTTTTTCTTCCTCTGTAAACTCTTTTGTCATAATGTCTGTCCATTCCCGCATCGCTTCTGAAATCTCTTCTTCTATTTTCCAGGCCGCTTCAGAAAGAAAAACGATCTTTTCCCTCCGGTCCGAAACGCTCTCTTTCCGGTAAAGATATCCTTTTTCTTCGAGGCGTTTTATAGCGCGCGTAATTGTAGCTTTATCCATCACTATCTGCCTGGTAATGTACTCCTGAGGTACATTTTCCTGAGCGTATAACGTTAAAAGTACAAGCACTTCTGTATTCCCTAAACCAAAATGATTGAATCGTTTATCAATATATTGATGAGTGTAACGCTGAATAACAGCTGCCCATTTTCCCACAGAATAAACAGTCATACTATTTCTCCTCCTCCGGAGCTTTACGTTTCCCGAAAGCTTTAAACAGAAACACCATCGCTGCCACTACAAGAGCCGTGAGGCCGGAAAAGGCGTATATGAACTGATTGGTACCGACCGAACTGCCCGCCAGACGGCCGACAACATCCAGCACGAGCGGCGACATAAACTGCCCGAAATACATAAAGCTCTGCACTACCGCCATTGCTAAAGACATCTGGGCAGCGCTCGACACCTTCGTCACACGGTCAAAAATCAACGGAATAACTGTACCAAGCCCGATACCAATCAAAACGATCCCTATTGTGATCAATACTGCCTGTCCGCCAAAAGCGATAAGAACGAACCCGAGACCAGTTACAGCCAGCTGTAAAGGGACTGTCCATCTGCCCAGCCGGCTAGTGATGCTGCCAAGCATCGAGCCTGCGGCAAAGCCTCCTACGTTTAAAGAAGCAATCATCACCCCGGCCAGGGAAGCAGAAGCAATATTGCTCTCCTGCAGAAAGATTGCCATGTTCGTCGGAATGGAATAAAAGAATAAGAAGACAATAAACATACCGCCGGCAAGAGCAAAAATAGGCTTTTCCACTCCCCTCGATGAGCTGTCTTCTGACACCGATGCCGCTTCCGGCTTTTGTTTCGGAAGAAAAAGGAAGACAAGCACCAGCACCAGCAGGGCCAGGCCGTAAACTACAAATGTCAGCCTCCATAAGATACCTGCCAGTATGCCCGCAAGCACGATGGAGATAATACCGCCCAGCTGATTGGAGGCACTCACTCTTCCCATCATGACAGTTTTTTCTTTACCTTCGTAAAAATCTGGAATCAGACTCGTCGATATGGGCATGATCAATCCGACAGCAATACCGAGCACCGCTCTTGAAACGAGCAGCAGCCAAAGCGTTGGAGCAAAAGCCCCTCCCAGACCTCCAACGACATAAAGAATGAGTCCGGCTGTTAAAACAGATTTTTTGGACACTCGTTTCGTGAGCCGGCTTGATATAAAAGTAAATGGAATGATGAACAATGCGTGCAGGGTATTAATTAATTTAATCGAGGTTTCATTGGCATCCGGAAAAGCTTCAGAAATGGAACCGAGCGCCGGAGAAATAGTAGCTCCTCCCATAACGGTGATCAGCGAAATGGATAGTATAGCCAGCTTTTGAGACACTTTGATTACTCCTTTGTCTATATTTTACTCTACCCACCATATAAATAATTAGTTGCTCGTGCAACTAATACGCCTGGCCATGTTCTTTTGTTACTAAAAAAAGCAGGCGGCTGCCTGCTTTTACGTGCTTCCGTTATAAAATAAAATCGAAGCAATCATAACCATATAGCCGATCACGACTACAAGCGACGGCATCATGTAGGTGAACGCATTTTTGGTCCGGTCCCTTTTCACTATAATCATTACAAGAGCCGTGAGCACAAATCCGGCTACAGCGACCACTGTTGTCTGGTTGCTCGTATCTACCCATATGCTGCCCCCACGGTAAAATACGTCACCGATGGCTGTCACAAGCACATTGAAGATATTACTTCCAAGAATCGTGCCGATCGCCATATTCACATTAGCCAGCCGAAGTGCTACAAATACGCTGACGGCGTCAGGGAGGGAAGTAGCGGTTGCGACAAGAATACTGCCGACTGCCGTAGCGCTGATGCCTGTAGTGCTCGACATCAGGTCCCCGGATATAGAAAGGGCACTTCCGGATACAAAGATGATCGCAGCAAATGTGATAAATTTAATAACAGTGCGCCGGATATTTACATTCTGGTCCGGCGAAGCTTGTTTGCCCTCATCTGCAGTGTCGTTCTGCTTTTTAGATATATAAAGCATCCCGCCGGTGTAAATAGCAACAACCAGCAGACTGATCACACTTACCCCAAAAAAGGAGAGCGGGTAATGAAGTATCAGCCCGCCAGCTGTGACCACACAGAGCAGAAGAGCAATAACAGCCGTATAGAGATGGTCGTCTGATACTTTAAGAAACAACCGTTTGTTCCGGAAGTAAATATCCAGCAAAAACAAAAAGAAAATATTAAAAATAATACTTCCAAGTCCATTGCCTACAGCAATATCGGCATTGCCGATCACACTTGCCGAGATGGTTGCGGTTAATTCAGGAAGAGAGGTAGCAACGGCAAGCAGAATAGTGCCCGCCAGCAGCCCGCCAATCTTCGTATTTCTGCTGATAATATCTGCATAGCCTGACAATTTTACAGCTGAAAACACTGAAACTGCGGCAGAAAGTATAAATGCAACAATTGATAGCGTAGCGGTAATAAAGCATTGACTCCTTCCGTCTGTTCACGACCAATCACCTGGAACCTTAAATATTTAAGAACTCTTTCCCGTTTTACCCTCTCGAGTATAACAATAACCTTCTTTTCCTCTTTTTAATGAGAGAGGCTTCAGAGTTTTAAATGCTTTAAGCTTTGGAGCAACTAAAAAGTCTCCGCCAGCGGACGGAGACTGAAAGCACAGAAAACTGTAATCAAATCGACGTTTCACGTGGAACTTACACGCGCTTTTTCAGCAACTTTTAACGCCACCGCTCATACTGGCTGTGCAGGCTTTCTTTCTCTATTAAACGCCTTTGCAGACTTGGTGCTGGACAAAGCTGATTGTACCGGCGGACTTTTTTATTGATTTTACCGATTTCTTTTTTTATACGGCGATCAGAAATTGCTTCATCCGTCTGCTGCTTCAGCACCCGCCCGAGGTCCTCCCGGATTTCGCGCTGCAGCCGGACCCACGAAGGCACAAATCCGTTTCGCTTTAAAAGAGTGTCAAAGGTGTAGCTTTGCAGATACTCCTTTGTCAGCGGCCTGCCGCGTCCCGGCAGATTGTCAAAGCCACCCTTCTTTTCGTGCTCCCGAATCAATTCACCAACAGGGTCGCGGTACGTTAGTCCTTCTTTTTCCCCGGCGAGTCTCTCGTTGTAATCCTTCGATAACGCCATTCGTTCTGCTCCTTTGTTTTTATGATATTTTCATTTTAACAAACAGAACATACGGGGTGTTTCTAAAGGCTTTCCCATGTTTCCTCCGCCTCTTCCATGAGACGCTTAATCATGGCACCTGCCGGCTCCTGTACGCTCAGACGTGTGCCCTGACCGCTCCAGAGAGACATAAATGCAGGCTCGTTTTGTCTGGCCGCTTCTTTTCGAATCGGCTGTGTTAGCATATTTTGAATGGGGTACGGCGGCCAATTGTGCTCAAGCGCCTCCATCCATATCATCATTTTATTCGTAATTCCTCTAGCCGGCTTGCCGCTGAATATGGAAGTAACAGCGGTGTCCGTTTCTTTACTCATTAATACCGCGTCCTGATGGGCCTGCGGGGCGCCGCTTTCCCTGCTTGTTAAAAAAGCGGTGCCCATCTGCACTGCTCCCGCACCGAGGGCATGCGCAGCCAAAATACCGCGTCCATCCATAATTCCCCCAGCTGCAATTACAGGAATGTTGACCCCGTCCACCACCTGAGGCACTAAGGCCATTGTTCCGATCATCGCCTTCCCAAAGGATTCTGCAAAGGTCCCACGGTGCCCGCCGGCTTCACTTCCCTGGGCCACGACCGCATCCATCCCTGCCTGTTCATTTTGAACGGCTTCTTCAACTGTGGTGGCAGTACCGATCAAAAAGAGGCCGTTGGCCTTCAACCGCTCAATCTGTACAGCAGAAGGAATGCCGAAGGTAAAACTGCAAACCGCAATTTCTTCTTCTATAATAATTTCGAGCTGTTCTTCAAAGAAAGAAGACAGCTTTTCAGGCATTGCTTGAGGCTCCGATTTTAATTCTTTATGAATCAGGGAGAGCTTTTCATTGGCTGCCTGAACATCTTCAGCGATCAATTCCGGAGTTTCCGGCACGAAAACATTTACTGCAAACGGGCCCGACGTCTGCTTTTTCACAAGCTGAACAGCAGAGCGAAGGCTCTCTGCAGTCATATATCCGGCTCCTATAGTCCCAAGCCCGCCTGCTTTTGTGACTTCTGCTACTAATTCCGGAGTGGTGACCCCGCCGGCCATTCCGGCTTGAATAATGGGCTGTTCGATACGAAGACGCATAAGTAATTCAGGTCGTACCGCCATATGTGCTCTCTCCTTTATTACAATGTTTAATACAATTAATTGGAAATGTATTTATTATAGCATGACATATATTATATGTAGTTCATTTGAACTAAATCTAAAGTTTTACATGCATTTTTTGCAAATAAAAAAGCAGGGATGTTTGTCCGCTGCCTTTTATAAGATATGCCGGAATTGCTTTGCTCTTTCTTCGAGGCCTCTCGCTGCTGCGCCAATATGTTCGAATTCTTTTACAGCCTCCCTAATATGCTCCTGGCTGTTTTCCATTCCTTTTTGGGAACGGATCGTGCCCTCACTGATCTTACTCACTTCCCCAGTGATCCCCTCGACGTGACTGTTTACCTCCTGGATGGAGGAATGGGCTCTAGTCGCCAGCTTCCGTACTTCATCTGCTACTACCGTAAATCCCCGGCCGTGCTCCCCGGCTCTTGCAGCCTCAATCGCTGCGTTTAAAGCTAGCATATTCGTTTGGTCAGCAATTTCGCGGATCGTTTTTACGATTCCTCTGATAGAATCCGCCTGCTGCTCCAATGACTCCAGAATTGCAAGATTGTTATTCGCCTCCTGCACTACCTGCCGGGAGTTTTCAGTAATCTCACGACTTTTTGTCATTCCGTCCTCCGCCCTCTTTAACAGCTCCTCAGACATGTTCTGCACAGAATCTGACACCTTTGTCATTTCATCTTCCCGGAGGGTAATATCTGTCGCTGCCTTCAACACCGCATGGACATTCCCCGCGTCATCGAGCACCGGCATGTACGTAGCTTCAAGCCTTACCAGCTTACCGCTTCGCGTCATCCGCTGTATTTTATCCTGAAAGGATTTTCCCGCGCGAAGATCCTGCCAAAATCTTTCATAATCCCGGCTTGAGGCAAAATCCGGGGTGCAGAACTGCCGGTGATGCATCCCTGCCATATCTTCTTCATGGTACTCCATCACTGCAGCAAAATTGTGGTTTGCCCACAGCACCCGTCCATTGAGATCGAACTCAATGATAGCGAGCGATTGTTCCAGCGCACGTAAAACCTGGGACGTGTCTAATACCTGATCGTTATTTTTTGTTTTTTGCATGGTGAATACCTCTCTAGTTCTTTTTTATTATATATCATTAATACTTTATACCCAATAAACTGTTTTAAAAACACTTTTCCGAATATATATTTATAAAAAAGACTCAATTATTTATAAACAATAAAAAAGACCTATTTTATAAGGTCTTTTTTCGAGTACATGCATGTCTGATTACGACCCTGATTTTTTGCCTGATACAAAGCGTCGTCTGCCTGCTTAAACAGCTCTCTTTCCTCTACAGCTGTCTCAGGAAATATTGAAACCCCGGTCGACACAGTAATATACAATGTCTGATGATCCGTGAGGAAAGGATATTTTTCCACCCGCTCTCTTATTCGTTCAGCGATATCAACTGCTTGAAACGCTGGACAATTGGACAATATAACCGTAAATTCTTCTCCGCCTTTTCGGTACACAGAATCCTCCGGCCGGACCATTTCAAGAAGCACGGTGCCAAGCTGCCTTAAAATATCATCTCCAGCTGCATGGCCGTAACGGTCATTAATGTCTTTAAAATGATCGATATCGATAATGAGCAATGAGACTGCCTCCTTCATTTTTGAAGCCTGTTCGAGTTTTTTTGTTAACGAATACGCAAAGCTTCTCGGATTATCAAGGCCTGTAAGTGGGTCTTTTAAAGACTCTGCCCGGTACTTATGAAGCAGCTGATTGGAATAAGTCAGCCGCTTTACCATATATACTGCTGCAAACGCTCCGGTAAAGGATACAAACCAATAGCTGAGCACCACTTCCGTGTAAAGATTCACAGTATTCAGCTGGTATATCATAATAATGAGAAAGTAAATGTTGGAGCATAGAAGCATATAGAATGCTGCAAGCCACGGATTCCGTACCATCCGTGCGATAAAAATAGACACCGCCGTGCTGAAAATAATCATGCTGAGCGGATACAAAACAATCACCCCTCCACCGATTGCAAGACGGGAAAAGGAAATAATGACCGCAGCTGTTACTGCAGGCAACCATCCACCAAATAAAGCACTAACCATAATTGGAATATGACGCAGGTCGAGCAGGGTATATTCGTTAACCCTGATTCCAAATCCGATTAACACCATGCCGAGCACGCCAAACAATACGCCGGTAAACATCCTCATTGGAATGGAGGTTACACGTGAAAAGGAATGCTCCCGGAACACCTGGTAATAAAAAAAAAGGAATGTCACTAAAATGGTTAAATTAACAAAAAGTTGGCTAAACACCACGGCCTCCTCCCACCATTCAGGCCCCAGTCTGCGCCTCAGCGCTCCGCGGCTCCATCTTTTTTATACAGATCCTTGCACCAGTTATGGATTGGCGGTCTTCTTCTTCGCCTTTTATCCGTTCCTCTGGTACACTTTTTACTGCACCGTCCAGACTGTTAACTACTAAAGGAGAATCAAAAATGAGTAAACGAGTAGAGATTATGCATGCTGCCGCCCGCATCATTCGCAGGGATGGCTTTAACCGCCTAACTCTGCACGCTGTGGCAGATGAAGCGGAAGTGAGTAAAGGCGGTCTGCTTTATCATTTTCCAAATAAAGAACGGCTCGTATATGAAATGAATGCTTATGCGCTTGCCCGGTTTCATGAATTAATTGAAGAAAAACAAAGCTCTGGCGGAAGCTATATTAAAGCTTATGCGGAAGCAACGCTCGAAGAGCTTCGATCGGGAAGCAATTTTTTAATAAATGCGAGTCTGCTTGCCACCCTTGCTGATCACAAAGAGGTGCTCGATCTTTGGAAGGAATACAATGAACGCTGGCAGGCACTTTTTGCTTACGATGCTTTTCAAGCTGATGAAGCCTCGATGATCCGGCTGTTAAGTGACGGCATCTGGTTTTCACATATTTTTGAAATTAATACCATGCCCCTTGCGCAGGCTGAGCGTCTGCTTCAAAACCTTTTGAGACGCTTTGACGAAGGAGAAATGTAATGGTTTATGTGCTCATTATTATCTCTGTCGTATGCGAAGTATTCGCTTCTTCCATGCTCAAGCTTTCGTATGGTTTTACCAGGCTGCTTCCGTCTATTGGCTTTGCAGCCGGCATGGGTATTGCTTTTTACCTGCTCGCTCTCGTTCTTCAAACTCTTCCGCTCGGTGTCGTTTATGCTACATGGAGCGGCCTTGGCACCATTTTGACTACCTGCATCGGCGTTTTTTACTTTAGGGAAAAGATGAATCAAACGAACACTTTAGGTATTGTCTGTCTGGTAATTGGTATTCTTTTGATGAATTTAGGATGAAAGGAAGGAATAATGTATGCGTGCTGTTCTTTTATTACTTGCTGCGATTTTATTTGAGGTTATTGCTTCTACATCCTTGAAGCTTTCCGAAGGTTTTACCAACCTTATTCCCTCTCTGGCCGTTTTTATAGCATTTATCGCGGCTTTTTTCTTCCTGAGCCTCGCCTTAAAATCGATCCCGTTATCTGTTGCTTATGCTGTATGGGCAGGTCTTGGCACTGCCTTAACAGCCGTAGCAGGCATTTTGCTTTTTCAGGAGTCATTTGGATGGATGAAGGCTGCCGGCTTAATTTTGGTCATTTCCGGGCTTATTCTTCTTCATGTAAAAAATAGCCGCGGGGCGAAAAAAAGCAGATATTTCCCCCGTGCCCGGCATGCTTAAGCTCCCGCCGTTTTTTTAAGCCCGAAGCCTATATAAAATATGGCTGTATGGGCTTTTTTTCACATATTTTTTCACATATTTTTAAAAAATGCGTTTATTTCCGACATTTATAAGGTAAAATTACCATAGAATACCAGAAGCCAGTGGTTTACCACATAAGCTTTTGCCGAATACATGAAACAAAAGAAGGGACGAATAATGATGAAAAAATGGATAACAGGAAGCAGCGCCGGTTTTTTAGCTCTCGGTGTAATCGCAATACCCGCCCAGGCAGAAGAGATGAATGCAGGGGACGTTCTGCAGCAGTCAAATGAAACTATGGCTGAGCTCGACAGCTACTCTGCCACCACCGAAATTTCACAGGAAATTACAAATGCCGCTGGCGAAGGGGAAACAACAACAAACAGCTCCACATCGGAACAGGATATTACGATGGACCCTTTCGCTCTCCACCAGACAACTAATACGGTCGATCCGGTCAGCGGTGAAGAAGTGTCCACAGAAATGTACTGGACAGAAGACGGTTACTACGTAGAAATGCCGGATGGCAGCTGGACAATGATGCCCGGAGACATGATGGGTGGCATGGAAGAGATGACCACAAATCCAGGCATGCATATGGGAGCTTCAGAGTCCTTTGCTGACGAGATGGATGTAGAAGAGACCGAGAACTCCTACGTGCTCACATACGAAGGAAGCGGTGAAGAGATAGAAGAAGCAGCCAGTAAAATGATGCAGTCGGATATGGGAAGCGGCATGGCTGATGAGGAAATGATGGAAGAGACCTGGAGTATGATTAATATTCAGGACGTATCCATGAGTTTGACCGTAGATAAGGAAACGCATTACATGACAGCGAGCACCATTAATCTGGATGCTTCCTATGAGATGGAAGAAATCACAACAGACATGAACCTGACAGCTGATTCCACCTATTCCAACTTCAACAGCGTCGGTGATATTACTGTGCCGGAGGAAGTCATGAATGAAGCTGTACCGATGGATGAAATGGAAGGCATGGACGGAATGAACGGCATGGAAGAGATGCCTGAAGAAGGCATGTCTGAGGATGGTGCTTCAATGGAAGAAGGCGCTGAAGGCGGAGAAATGCCTGAAACAGCAAGTACCGATCCGGCCTATATGGCTGGAGGCCTGGCCCTTGCAGGCCTGGCCGGCGGAGCTCTGCTTTGGACAAGACGCCGCCAGCAGGCATAATAACCTTTCGAGCGCGCAGCCTTCACCTCTTGGGTGAAGGTTGTTTTTTTCTCCACGGACCATGTATTATGGAAATAATAGTAATGCCTATTGCAGTCTGTTATGTCCTTTTACTGGAGTGAGCCTATATGGAAAAAGTATTTATTGCAATGATTATTATCGGGCTGAGTATTACCGGATATTTCGGATACCAGTGGTTTGATGCCAGAGCAGGCGTAGATAAAATTTCCACCAACGAAGAAGACGTTATCACTGATTCTGCGAATGAATCAGCGGAAGCCCCGGACGATAATAACTCCGAAGAGCAGGATGATTCCTCCAGCGTGGAAGCTGCTGGGGAACCAGGAGCCTATACGCTTCCTGAAGGAAACAATACAGACACGACACCTAACGAAGATTCCTCCGACAACAGCAGAGATTCGGCGGTGATGAGCGATGAAATAGAGCAATGGGATAAAGGTGAAAATGTAGCCAAATTAAAAATTCCGGAGCTTGGCAACTCTTATTCCGTCTATTGGGGTACAGATGATACATCGCTTGATCAGGGCGTTGGTATGTATGTCAGTGAATGGACAACCACTCCGGACGAGTCACGCCACACGGTGCTGAGCGGCCACCGGGACACGGTTTTCACCGGGCTTGACGAACTTGAAGACGGGGACTCTCTTATCGTCGAGTATGAAAACACCCAGTACGTTTACCGGCTGCAGAAAACATGGGTGACGGACGCAGAGGACCGCTCTGTCATTGTCGACAAAGACGAGCCGACGCTTACGCTCACCACCTGCTATCCTTTTGACTATATCGGCAGTGCTCCTGATCGTTACATTGTAGAAGCAGAACTTGAACAGACGAACAGTCTTTAAGCACCTAAAACGGCTCCGCTGGCTGGCGGAGCCGT
>NZ_JBQLIB010000007.1:0-150708 GCF_056034365.1 Marinococcus sp. LNHM5E3-2.1 | reverse complement strand
AGGATTAGCTCAGCTGGGAGAGCACCTGCCTTACAAGCAGGGGGTCGGCAGTTCGATCCTGTCATCCTCCACCATTTATTATATATCGCGGGGTAGAGCAGTCTGGTAGCTCGTCGGGCTCATAACCCGGAGGTCGTCGGTTCAAATCCGTCCCCCGCAACCAATAGGGCCTGTGGTGTAGCGGTTAACATGCCTGCCTGTCACGCAGGAGATCGCGGGTTCAAATCCCGTCAGGCCCGCCACTTTACTTTTATTCATATTGACAAACAAAATGAATAAGGTATAATTTCATTCGAGTCGTAAACATTTCACTCGAAATCAATCATTCAATATGGCTCGATAGCTCAGTCGGTAGAGCAGTGGACTGAAAATCCTCGTGTCGGCGGTTCGATTCCGTCTCGAGCCACCATTTAAAAAACGCCGGTCTAGCTCAATTGGTAGAGCAACTGACTTGTAATCAGTAGGTTGGGGGTTCAAGTCCTCTGGCCGGCACCACGTGGAGGGGTAGCGAAGTTGGCCAAACGCGGCGGACTGTAAATCCGCTCCTTCGGGTTCGGCGGTTCGAATCCGTCCCCCTCCACCACTTATACAGGGGTATAGTTTAATGGCAAAACAGCGGTCTCCAAAACCGCCAATGTGGGTTCGATTCCTACTACCCCTGCCATTTTTAATGTGTTATGTTCATATGGCGGTTGTGGCGAAGTGGTTAACGCACCGGATTGTGGTTCCGGCACGCGTGGGTTCAATTCCCACCAATCGCCCCATATTGGATAATGGGCTATAGCCAAGCGGTAAGGCATCGGGTTTTGGTCCCGTGATGCGCTGGTTCGAATCCAGCTAGCCCAGCCAATTGCGGAAGTAGTTCAGTGGTAGAACACCACCTTGCCAAGGTGGGGGTCGCGGGTTCGAATCCCGTCTTCCGCTCCATTATTAACATAAGCATTGAGCCATTCTCTGGAATGGCGGTATAGCCAAGTGGTAAGGCACGGGTCTGCAAAACCCTTATCCCCCGGTTCGAATCCGGGTACCGCCTCCATTATTAAAGAGAAGCAAACGCCTGCCGGGGTGGTGGAATTGGTAGACACACAGGACTTAAAATCCTGCGGTTGGTCATCAACCGTGCCGGTTCGAGTCCGGCCCTCGGTACCATTTTTCAGTTAAACGGCGAAGTGGCGGAACCGGTAGACGCGCTTGACTCAAAATCAAGTGTCCTCTGGACGTGTGGGTTCGAGTCCCACCTTCGCTACCATTTAACGAGTCAGGAAGACGTTTCTAAAGGGAAACGTTATTTTTATGTTTAATTTTAAATACCGAAGCTGACCATAAAGAAAAAGTCTTTCCTTTTCAAAAAAAGGAAAGACTTTTTTTATAATCATGAAGAGAACTCCCAAACAGGAGAAGCTGCCCGCAGCAGTCGGCTTTCTGAGGTGCCGCCATGTATTTGAGTAAACATGTCCCCGACCGCCTGGGTGAGTTCAGCAGCAGACTCTTTGGAAAGCTGGGGCCGCATAAAGGTTAATTGTATTGCTGTCGTAGTTGAACGACTGGTCCGGCTGTAAAGACTTGGCCCGCTTAATGAGCCCAGTGTTTTCTTGCGGTCCTTGGCTATAATCTGTCCGTACATCGGATGGACATGGTTTTCACTAATCTTAAGCTCATCCTGTTCAACGCCGAAACCGATTTTCAAATAATCGAAGACAGTATCTGCATCGATTAATATAATCGGGGTTTCATACTGCAGGTTAAAAAAATGAATGAGGTCTTCCCCGGAATGCTCGGAGGGAGTGGTATTATTTTCCTGTAGGTTTTTGTACAGCTGCTCGTGAAGAGGTGGGAGAGACCGGTCGATAAGTCCTGCCTGTTCTAATATTTGTTGCCACTGCCGAACACCTGTATAGTCATAGATAGACTGGTCAAGCAGGTCCATCTGGATTTGTTTATGAAAGAAGTCCACCCGCCCCCGAAGCATCCCCGGGGAGTCATCAATAACGATGTCACGGTAGATGTTGACGCCGCATTGAAAAGAAGGAATAATTTTAAAAACAGAAGAAGAAATAGAAATGTCTTTGATCATATACATCCCCCTTTGTGTCTAGCTCATAGTGTATCATATCACTTTTACAGACTCCGGCGAAACGATTTATAAAGGAGGGCCGTCCATGCGAACGGCAGAGGAATTAAAAGAGGAGATTCAGGTGTTTGCAGAGTCTATCGGTATCGATAAAGTAGGCTTTGCTTCTGCTTCTCCCTTTGTGACTTTAAAAGCGAGGCTGAAAGAACAGCAGCGGCTGAACTACCAGTCGGGCTTTGAAGAAGACGACATTGAAAAAAGAACGCACCCCGAGCTGCTTCTGACTGAAGCAACAACGATTATCTCTATTGCCCTCGCATATCCGACGAAGCTTCCAGAGGCTCCAAAAAATCGTCCTGGAGCACGCAGGGGCCAATTTTGCAGGGCCTCCTGGGGTAAGGATTACCATGACGTTCTGCGGGATAAATTAAACCAGCTGGAGGCCTTTATACAAGAAACCGTGCCTGGGGCCGAATGCAAATCCATGGTTGATACCGGTGAACTATCGGACCGGGCGGTTGCAGAGCGCGCCGGGATTGGATGGAGTGGCAAAAACTGCGCCATTATCACTCCGGAGTTTGGTTCGTATGTATATTTAGGCGAAATGATTACGACGCTGTACCTGCCGGAGGATACACCCCTGATGGATCAATGCGGCACGTGCAACCGATGTGTGGATTTATGTCCAACGGATGCTTTGATCCAGGGTGGGCAGCTTGACGCGAAAAAATGTATCGCTTATCTGACGCAGACGAAGGAATCCCTGCCGGAGCGCTACCGCCATAAACTAGGCAATAGATTATACGGCTGTGACACCTGTCAGCAGGTGTGCCCGGAAAATAAAGGTGTGGATTTTCATAATCATCCAGAGTTTGAACCCGACCCGGAAGTGGTCAAGCCGCTGCTTGAGCCTTTACTAACCATTTCCAACAGAGAGTTCAAAGAAAAATTTGGGTATATTGCGGGCTCCTGGAGAGGAAAAAAACCAATTCAGCGTAATGCGCTGATCGCCCTCGGCCATATGAAAGAAAAATCCTCGATACCAACGATTATACAGCTTCTCCATAACGATCCGCGGCCGGTCATTCGCGGTGCCTGTGCCTGGGCTTTGGGAGAAATGCCTACGCAGGAAGGGATGGTGGCCCTGCACAGTGCTAACAGCAGAGAAGAAGAGGCAGAAGTGCTTGAAGAGATTGCAAAAGCATTGGATAAAACCTCCCCGGAACGAGTATAATAGAAGAAAACGTAATAAGGAGGGTCTTCATGGAGGCTTGGGCTGCATCACAAGCAATTGGTGATATCGGTGAAGTGACCATAGTATTATATGAAGGTCGTATCTGTATGCTGAATTTCGGTTCCTTGGAAGAAAATGAAGACCGGATAAAGCTTTGGCTGAAGAAGCATATTGGTGCTTCCTGCGGACTGCGGAAAGAGCTGCACCCCGTGCACGCAGACGTGTTTCGGGAGCTCGAAGAATATGCAGCGGGTGAACGCACAACGTTTACCGTATCGCTCGATATGAGAGGAACGTCTTTTCAAAAGAAAGTGTGGCAGGCACTTCAGAGTATTCCTTATGGAGCGACAAAATCATATGCAGAAATTGCTGAAAAGGCCGATTCCCCGAAAGCTTTTCGGGCAGTGGGAATGGCTAACAACAAAAATCCAGTTTCCATAATCGTGCCATGCCACCGGGTCATTGGGAAAGATGGAAAAATGGTAGGCTTCGGCAGCGGAGTACACTTAAAAGAAACACTGCTCGAATTAGAAAAAGCGCAGACAGTTTCGCGGTAGGAAAAGAAGGAGAGAGCGACTTGGCTTTACATGTAGTATTATTTCAACCAGAAATACCGGCGAACACCGGAAATATTGCAAGAACATGCGCAGGAACAGACACCCACCTGCACCTGATACGGCCGCTCGGTTTTTCCACGGAAGACCGGATGCTGAAGCGGGCAGGCTGTGATTACTGGCCAAATGTGCAGATTCACTATTATGATTCACTCGAAGAATGGATGGATACGTATCCGGAAGCGGAGTTCTTCTTTGTAGAAACAGTAGGGTCATCGTCGTATGCCGTTCATGACTATTCAGATCCTGTGAAAGACTATTTTTTTGTGTTTGGACGTGAAACAACCGGTCTGCCGGAATATGTAACAGAAAAGTTTCAGGAAAATTGCATCCGGATACCCCAGAATGATAAAGTCCGTTCCTTGAATTTGTCCAATACGGCCGCTATTTTAGTTTATGAAGCACTCCGCCAGCAGGCATTTCCACAATTACAATAATGAAAGAGGGATCAAGATGTACGTTGTTATAAATGAACTCGAGGTACCAGAAGAAGCAAAAGAACAAATCCAGGAACGCTTCGGTGCCAGCGCTGAAAAAATGAATCAGGTACCGGGATGTCTGGAATTTTTGTTTCTAGATGAAGCGACCGAAGATGGAAAACAGCTTGTTTTCACCAAATGGGAAACCAGGGAAGATTTTGAAAACTGGCTCGAAAGTGACTCATTTAAGTCCTCTCACCGTGCAGGAGGGCAGGAGAAAAGAGAGAGTGCAGCTACCGGTAACCAGATCCGCCAGTTTCGCGTAGTCCATGCCAGTTAAAACCGGAGGCCCGTGGTGAAAAATGCATATTTAACCAGTCACTTTCCGATTCTTGCCATTTTATTTTTTTGTTTATCCTTTGGCATTTGGTCGCAGCAGTATATCGCCGCCTTTTTAGAATCAGCCGGCATTTATCAGGGAATGCTCGAATTTTTCTCAGACAGTGGCATTAAATTGACCATGCTTTTTGTGCTGATGCTTGCGTTTTTTATGATTATTGCTGCATTAAAATTAATTTCAGACACGATGATGGGGCTGTCACTGTTATTTTTTTTGAGTGAAGAAAAAGGGGATAGCCGCTCCTATCTTCAGAGCTGCGCCTGGATTTATTTAATGGCAGGGGGCGTGTCGCTGTTCCTTACTTCTCATCTCTATGTACTTGGAGGGCTTTTCATAGGAGCGACGCTTGTTTCCTTTGTCTATTTGATCATCCGACTGGCTCCTTCCCTTCGTTTTGCCGGAGTGGCTGGTTTTTTGCTTCTTCATCTATCCTTCTGGGGGCTTTTTATTTTTGGTACAGGGTACGCCGGTTTGCGGCTGTACAATAGTTTTCTACATAGTTTGCCAGTATAAAAAAAGCGGACGGCTAAGGCTGTCCGCTTTTTTTATATAGTAAGGGGTACATCGCTTTCCAGAAAGAGAGGGCGCTGTCTTCAGGATCTAAAGGACGGGGGTCGTCGTATCCGTGCCAGACTCCCATGGTATATCTGCTGTCATAGCCGGCAAACCAGCTGTCTTTAGTATTGTTTGATGTACCGGTTTTCCCGCTGACGTCTTCAAAATCTTTCAAGGTTGAAGCCGTGCCTGAAACGGCAGTGGTGCGAAGGGCTTCACGCATCTGGTCATTTGTTTCCGGAGACCATACAATTATTTCCTTCTTTTCCCACTCAAATAAGATTTCTCCATTTGCATCAGTAACAGAAGTGATAGCGCGCGGCGGCTCATACGTGCCACCGTTGGAAAATACGGTATAAGCACTCGTCAATTCTACCGGGGAGACCCCGTGTTCAATACCGCCGAGGGCGGCAGCGTATTGCCTGTCTTCCGTGGTTAATTTTTGCCACTCAAATTTTTCAAGATAGTGAAAGGAAGATTCCAGCCCGGTTTGATGCATGAGACGAAGAGCGGAGGTATTGTAGGAAAAGGCAAGGGCATGTTCAATCGTTACCCTATCCTTTGCCGTTCCGCCTTCATTTGCGGGACAATAGGAGGCTACGCAGTATTTCTTTGTGGAAACCAGGTCGTTAATAGAGCGCTCTTTTTCTTCAAGGTATGGCCCGTAGACGAGCAGCGGCTTCCACACCGAGCCTGGCTGCCGGTATGCCTGAAAGGCCCTGTTAAATTCATGTTCCCGATAATCTGCCCCGCTGCTTATGGCCGTAATAGCGCCGGCCTCGTGATCAGCAATGACAGCGGCTCCTTCAATGCCCCGCTGCTGCCAGTAGGAGCGGGATTTTTCTGTGAGCATGGTCTGGAGCTCAGAGTCCATGGCGGTATGGATAGTAATGCCGGATTGAAGGAGCTGTTCTGTTCGTGTGTTCAGCTCTTCGTAAAGAGCTTCTTTTTCGCTTTCCGATGCCTGACTGATCTGTTCAGTCCATCCTTCATTTTGTGCAACGAGCTGTCTGAATTCATGTTTTACATAATCAGTGTAATCAGGATAAGGGTTGGCTTTGCTTTTTTGTAAGTCCACAGAGACAGTTTCCTGAACGGCCCGTGAATTTTCCTCATCAGTTACAGCACCCGTCTCTTCCATTTTATCCAGGATCCACTGCTGCCGCTCCCGCGTATGGTCCGGATGATCAATGGGGTGGTAGTAGGACGGGTTGGCTGGAATGGCAGCGAGAAAAGCTGTTTGTGCTAGCGAGAGGTCACTGCTTGGTTTACCAAAATAAGAAAGACTCGCCGTTTCAAATCCGTAAATTCCTTCGCCAAAATAAATAGTATTCATATACATTTCCAGAATTTCATTTTTTGTATAGGTTTGTTCAAGCTGATAGGCAAACAGCACTTCGGCAACCTTTCGTTCATACGTCTGCTGATGGTTAAAATAAATATTTCTTGTCGCCTGCTGGGTAATCGTACTTGCGCCTTCTTCAATACTTCCGCTGCTGGTATTGCTTATAAGAGCCCGGACAACGCCTAAAGGGTCAATGCCCTGATGCTCGTAATACTTTTGGTCTTCCGTCGCAATAAAAGCAGCTCTTGCACGTTCAGGAAATTGGGAAAGGGACACGTACCTCCGGTTTTCCCCGGGCTGAAATTCAGCAATTTGACTGCCCTGCCGGTCGGTCACGTAGCTGTTCTGGGCAATGGGCACGCCGGAGACGTCAATCTGCTCTTCGAGGAAAGAAGAGAGAGCCTGGGTACTGCTCATCTCCTTTGCAAACAACCAGGAAACGATGGTCCCGCCGATGATAAACAACAGTATCCATAGAAGCCCTAAAATTTTTCTCATGTGTGTAATTCCTTCGCTTAAGGATATTTATTATATCGACAAAGAGAGCTTTAAGGTTTAAAAAGGAAAAGAAAGTATATGTATAAATATGATATAATGCCTCTAGTCTGCGCGGATTTTCGGTTTGCCCGCCTGCAGAAACCGTGCTAAAGTAAAAAGGCAGATAGAAACGGAGGAAGTCGGTAATGACGAATTGGTCAAAAGAAATATGGGATTGGATTAAAGTAATCGTCGTCGTCGTTTTAATCGTCGTCATTGTGCGCGGCTTCTTGTTTGCCAACTATGTTGTCAGTGGACCTTCCATGCTTCCGACAGTGGAAGACGGGCAGCGGATGATTATTAACAAGATCGGATATGCCTTTTCGGAGCCCGAACGCTCAGATATCATCGTTTTTCATGCGAATGAAAACAGTGATTATATTAAAAGAGTGATCGGCCTTCCAGGAGATACGGTGGAGTACAGGGACGATACGTTATATATTAACGGAGAAGCTCAGGAGGAGCCGTACTTAGAAGAATTTCAAAACCAAACGAGCGGAGAGTTCACTCAGGATTTTACGCTTGAAGGAGTGACCGGTGAAACAACCGTGCCGGAAGACAGCTATTTTGTAATGGGCGACAACCGCCCTCGTAGTGAAGACAGCAGAGCCAGCGCTGTCGGTTTTGTAGATGAGGACCAGATTGTGGGAGAGGCGAGTATCAGGTACTGGCCGCTCGATGATTTCACCTTCAGTCCATAAAAAGAGCTTCAGCAGGCAGCACCTGCTGAAGCTTTTTTTGATGGCTTATAATTTTTATTAATTTCCGGGAGAACTGTCCCAGTGTGCTTCAATAAATTCGTCCCGGCCGGAGAGGGCGCGGTCTTTTTTATATGCTTCCCTTTCCTTCTTATAAAAGTTCTGGTGGGATTCCTCAGCCGGATAAAAAGGTTCCGCCGGCCGGATCTCCGTAACTACGGGGGCACGGAACCGGCCGCTTTCTTCTACCTGCTGCCTCGATGCTTCCGCGAGCCGGCGCTGTTCTTCGGTATGATAGAAAATGGCCGTCTGGTATTGAGGCCCGCGGTCGTGAAACTGACCATGGGGGTCTGTCGGATCAATTTGAGGCCAGTATAGATCGAGCAGCTGCTGATAGGAAAACAACGCAGGGTCAAACTCAATCTGAACTGCTTCTCTATGCCCTGTTGTTCCAGCTTTCACCTCATCGTACGAAGGATGCGCAACGCTGCCGCCGGTATAGCCGGAGGTAATGGATATAATGCCGGGAAGCTCGTCAAACGGCTGCACCATACACCAAAAACACCCGCCGGCAAAGGTTGCCAGTTCTTTATTTTTTGTCTCGTTTTGCTGGGTCATTGCGAACACCGTCCATCACCTGTATAGTATTTTTTGTATTTGTGTAAAGTATAGCACAGCAAAAAGAAGTCGTAATTCAAAAAGCCTGAACACGAAAGACAAATAAAGGAGGGAAGATATGCTTACCGGCCAAAAAATTCTGCCAGCAGCCCGTAATGAAAGGGAGTTTGAAAAAGCACTCAAAACCTCCGGGCAGTACGTGGTCATTTTGAATGTGCATCTGGCGAAGCTTAAAAGCCTGATGCAGTTAAGCAAACGGGCAGATAAAAAAGTACTGCTGCATGCAGATCTGGTCCAGGGACTTGCTCATGATGATTCCGCGGCTCAGTTTTTATGCCAGAATATCCGCCCGGACGGATTAATCAGTACCCGCAGGCAGATTCTTACAACCGCTAAAAAAAACAATCTTATTACGGTGCAGCGTTTGTTTTTACTGGATTCCCTGGCACTTGAAACAAGTTTTAAGCTGCTTGAAGACATTAAACCGGATATGGTAGAGCTTCTGCCGGGTATTGTACCGTCCATGATTAAGGAAGTAGCCGAAAATAAAAATGTACCTGTTATTGCAGGTGGTCTGATTCGTTCGCAGGAAGAAGTTTCTGCCGCCTGGAACGCAGGAGCATCGGCCATATCGACGACGGAAAAATCATTATGGCCAATATAGAGAATAGAAAAGTGGAGGAAACAACGATGACTGAAAAGAAATACATTCTCGCAATCGACCAGGGAACAACCAGTTCAAGAGCTATATTGTTTGATCAGGAAGGCCAGATTGTAGGCAGCGAACAGCGTGAATTGGAGCAGTATTTCCCCCGTGCCGGCTGGGTGGAGCACAATGCCAATGAAATCTGGTCCGGGGTGCTCGGCTGCATTGCCGGAGTGCTTGAAAACAATGAAGTTTCTCCAAAGCAGATCAGCGGCCTCGGTATTACTAATCAACGTGAAACTACAGTAGTGTGGGATAAGCACACGGGAAAACCGGTGTACCATGCCCTAGTATGGCAGTCCCGGCAGACCGCTTCGATCTGTGAGGAATTAAAGCAGCAGGGATATGAAAAAATGGTAAGAAGCAAAACGGGCCTGCTGCTTGATCCTTACTTTTCGGGAACGAAAGTAAAATGGATTCTCGATAATATTGAGGGAACAAAGGAAAAAGCAGAACAGGGAGAGCTGTTGTTTGGTACGATCGATACGTGGCTGATTTGGAGGTTAACCGGAGGAAAAGCTCACGTAACGGATTATTCCAATGCTTCACGCACGATGATGTTTAACATCTATGATTTAACTTGGGATGAGGAGCTTCTGAAAATGCTTGATATTCCGGAAACGATGCTTCCGGAAGTGAAGTCGTCGTCGGAAATATACGGCCATACCGTGGATTACCACTTCTTCGGTGAAGAAATACCAATCGCTTCGGCTGCGGGAGATCAGCATGCAGCGTTGTTCGGACAGACATGCTTTGATGAGGGCATGGTAAAAAATACTTACGGAACCGGCTGCTTTATGCTGATGCAGACAGGAGAGACTCCGATTCATTCTGACAATGGACTGCTTACCACCATCGCATGGGGACTCGACGGAAAAGTGAAATATGCCCTCGAGGGAAGTATATTTGTAGCAGGTTCAGCTGTACAGTGGCTGAAGGACGGGATGCGTCTGATTGACTCTTCCTCTGCTTCTGAAACCTATGCCCTGCGTGTGAACGACAGTGAGGGTGTGTACGTTGTGCCGGCCTTTACCGGCCTTGGGGCACCTTATTGGGACAGTGAGGTTCGGGGAGCTGTATTTGGCCTCACCCGCGGCACCGAAAAAGAACATTTTATCCGGGCGACCCTTGAAGCGCTCGCGTATCAGACGAAAGACGTGCTTGATGTTATGAGGGAGGACGCGGGCATGGAAGTAAAAACATTGCGTGTTGACGGCGGCGTTGTACCGAACAACTTCCTCATGCAGTTTCAGTGCGATATGGCTGAAGTACGGGTGGAGCGCCCGTACGTATTGGAAACGACGGCACTGGGGGCGGCTTATCTTGCAGGCCTTGCTACAGGCTTTTGGAAAAACAAAGAAGAGCTTATGGATAAATGGGAGCTCGAAAAATCGTTTGATGTGCATATGGAAGACGAAAAGCGGGAAGAACACTATGCAGGGTGGAAAAAAGCGGTTGATGCAGCACGTGCGTTTAAGTAAACATATCGGTTGCATTTGAATGAAAGAGCGATTACAATTAGGTTAAGTTAATAAATGGTCGGAGATGCAGAGAGACCGCAGATACCCTTCACCCTAGAAGAGGAGATCTGCGGTCTTTTTTACTCTCTGATATTGTAAAAGGGGATGAAATGAATGGCAGATCAGCATTTTTCAGCACTATCACGTAAATCACGTTTGAAAAATATGACAGAGACCCACCTCGACGTGCTCGTTATCGGAGGCGGCATTACCGGAGCGGGCATTACACTGGACGCCACAGCCCGTGGTCTTAACACGGCCTGCATTGAAATGCAGGACTTTGCAGCAGGTACTTCCAGCCGTTCCACTAAGCTTGTACACGGGGGACTGCGTTACCTTGAACAGTTTGAAATTAAACTTGTAGCCGAGGTAGGAAGAGAGCGGGCCATCGTGTATGAAAATGCGCCTCACGTAACCGAGCCGGAGTGGATGCTTCTCCCAATCGTAAAAGGTGGAAACCTTGGGAAAACATCTACCTCGTTCGGCCTGCAGGTGTACGACCGTCTGGCTCAGGTAAACAAGCACGAGCGCCGCTACATGCTCAACAAAAAAAGAACTCTGGAAAAAGAACCACTACTCCGCGAAGAAAATCTTCTCGGCGGGGGCGTCTATGTTGAATACCGTACGGACGATGCAAGACTGACCCTGGAAGCAATGAAAAAAGCTGTGGAGCTCGGCGCAGACGCCGTTAACTATGCCAAAGCAACTGATCTTTTATATGACAATGGCAAGCTCGTCGGTGTCGAAGTGAAAGACTTGATTAATAACGAAACCCACCGCATTTATGCGGACCATGTTGTGAACGCTGCCGGCCCATGGGTGGATACGCTCAGAAAAGTAGACGGCTCCAACAAAGGCAAACTCCTGCATCATACAAAAGGGATCCATCTTGTGTTTGATCTCAGCCGCTTCCCGCTCCGCCAGGCTACGTATTTTGACGCTCCGGACGGACGGATGATCTTTGCGATTCCACGCGGAAATAAAGCGTACGTAGGCACGACAGATACGGATTACGGTGCAAACCTGGAAGAGCCGCGCGTGTCCAGGGAAGACCGCGACTATATTTTAGAAGTCACAAATTATGAATTCCCAACCCTGAAGCTGAAGGCAGAAGATGTGGAATCGAGCTGGTCCGGCATTCGTCCGCTCATTCAGGAGGAAGGAAAATCAGCCTCTGAAATCTCCCGTAAAGATGAAATTTTCATTTCGGATTCCGGACTGATTTCCATCGCAGGCGGTAAACTGACCGGCTACCGCAAAATGGCAGAGCGGATTGTCGACGTAGTAGTTGATAAGATGAATATTCACGCACCGTGCCCAACCCAGGACATCCGGCTTTCCGGCGGTGAAGTGGGCGGATCTTCCGGCTATGAAACCTTCGCCGTTAAAGAAGCGTACCGCGGCGAAGCGCTTGGAATGACCAGAGATGAAACAGAAGATCTGTTCCGCTTCTACGGGGCGAACGGCCTGAAAATGCTTGAGCTGCTCGAAGAGAACCTTGAAGAAGCGAAAAACAGCGGTATGCCGTTAAAGCTCGCTGCACGGCTGTTGTACGCGCTTGAGTATGAAATGGCAGTTACACCGCTTGACTTCCTGAACAGAAGAACGGCCTTCCTTTTCTTTGATATGCCGGAGCTGAAGCGCTGGAAAGAACCGGTAACGGCATTTATGAAGAAATCGTTGAACTGGTCCGAGGAAGAAACAAAAGCCTACACTGAAGAGCTTGAGTCCGAAATTGCCTATGCGACGAAGCCTTATGAAGACGTTGAGGATCAAAAAGCCAGGGAAAAACAAGCAAATTAAAGAAATAGCATAAAAACGCCTGCTCTTTAACCGGAGCGGGCGTTTTGTTTTGGAAAGGAGAAAAGAACGAATACCGGAAAACCATGGTAGAAATACGTGCTTTCTTATATACTGGTAACAGGCATATTTACTGAGAAATACAATAAACGCTTCAGGAGTGATTGTACATATGAGTTGGACGGACCACTGGAATCGATGGAAAAACCATGCGTTTATAGAAGAAGCGTGGAAAGAAAAGCTTCACGAACTGGATGAAACAAATGCGGAGGATTACTTTTATCAATACCTGGCGTTTGGAACCGGGGGGATGCGTGGAGAACTCGGGCCTGGAACGAATAGAATGAATACATACACGATCCGCCGGGCAGCAGAAGGGCTTGCGCGTTATATTGAAAACGCCGGAGCTGAAGCAAAGTCCAGAGGGGTGGCTGTTGCGTTTGACCCGCGACACTATTCGGAAAAGTTTGCGCTTGAAACAGCACAGACGCTCGGGGCACACGGTATCCAGGTATACTTGTTTGAAGATCTGCGCCCGACTCCGGAGCTCTCGTTTGCGGTGCGCAGAACCTATGCATTTGCCGGTGTAGTAATTACAGCAAGTCATAATCCGCCGGAATATAACGGGTTTAAAGTTTACGGTGAAGATGGGGGACAGTTCCCGCCGGGGCCTGCAGACGAGTTGATCACCTACGTGGAATCGGTCGAAAATGAGCTGGAAATCCGGGTCAAGGACAGCGGAGACATGCAGGAGGAAGGCCTGCTCGTGATGCTGGGCGAAGAAACTGATGCAGCTTATGACAAGGCGCTTCAGTCCATTCTGCTGCAGCCGGAGATGATCAAAGAAAACGGCAGCGATTTGAATGTAGTGTTCACCCCGCTGCACGGAACAGCGAAGGATCCGGTGCTGCGGGCACTCTCTGCAGCTGGTTTTCACAACGTATCGACAGTGGAGGAGCAGTTAACGCCTGATCCGGAATTTTCCACCGTGCAGAGCCCGAATCCTGAAGAAAAAGAGGCTTTTGCAAAAGCTATCCAAGTAGGTGAAAACAGCAACGCGGATATACTGATTGGCACCGATCCTGACGCAGACCGGATTGGTCTGGCGGCAAAAGACAGCAGCGGAGAGTTTGCGGTGCTCACTGGAAACCAGACCGGGGCGCTTCTTCTTGATTATCTTCTTATGCAAAAGACAGAGGCAGGAGCCCTTCCGGCAAACGGCATAGTGATGAAAACGATTGTCACTTCTGAACTGGGAAGAGCTATAGCAGAGCATTACGGTCAGGCATGCGAGGATACGCTCACCGGGTTTAAATTCATTGGTGAAAAAATCAAAACCTATAATGAAACAGGAGAATACGCCTTTCAGTTTGGTTATGAGGAATCCTACGGATATTTGATCGGAGACTTTGTACGCGATAAAGATGCGGTGCAGGCGGCGCTTTTAATTGCGGAGATGGCCCTGTGGCATAAGAAGCAGGGGCGCACTGTGTATGAAGGGCTGATGGATATTTACAGTCGTTTTGGATATTTCATGGAAGGGCTGGATTCCTTAACGAAAAAAGGAAAAGAAGGCGCTGTGCAAATTGATCATCTGATCGAAACGTTCCGCAAGGAGCCGCCTGAGCGGGTGAGTGACGCTTCTATTCAGAAGGTGGAGGATTACAAAACAGGAGAACGCACGTACTTGCTTGAAAATGGGAAAACAGAACCTATTCAGCTTCCGTCTTCGAATGTGCTGAAGTTTTTTACAGATGATGAATCCTGGTTCTGTCTCCGGCCTTCAGGCACAGAGCCGAAAGTGAAATTTTATTTCGGTGTTAAGGGAGAGACGTTCAAGCAGACAGAGGAAAAGCTACTTCAGCTGAAAATGGATGTTATGGCAATGGTGCATGAACGTCTCGAAGATTAAGAAAACCTGTAGAGCAAAAAGAAGGCGCCGCCTGTTTTTGCCTTCTGACGGATCAAAAGGAGGTCGCTTTGCATGCAGTCATGGGTAGAAGACTATTTGCACATTTTGAAGCTGAAAATAGAACAGCCGGATGTTCGGTTTTTGACAAAATTGATTCGCTCCCATCTGCAGCAGTTTCCATTTGAAAACGTAGGTAAATTAATTGAAGCAGGGGAGAATGCAGAAAATAGGGCACCGATGTCAGTTGATTCATTTTTGTACCGGCGCCAGGTCTACCAGATGGGGGGCACATGCTATACGTTGAATATTCACTTTCAACAGCTGCTGGAGGCACTGGGGTTCTCCACCCGGCTCATTTATTTGAATGAAGACCACGTGTCGGTCCGGGTGGAAACAAACCAGCCGGGGTCTCCCCCTTATTTTGTAGACGTAGGTACGACCGCTCCGTTATTTGAGCCGATCCCTCTTCGCAGGGGGATAGAGCGCTCAAAAAAATTTGACGGCGAGCAGTTGATATTTCATTATCAGAAAGAGGCACGGCTGTACCGTTATATACGTATGAAAGACGGGAAGCAGGCGGATGAGTCGTGGGCGTTTGATCCTGACACAGAAGCAGGGGAGACAGATATGCGGGAGAAGGTCGGCAGGTCTTACGGCCCGGGCGCGCCGTATATGAACCAGCTGCGTCTGCAGCTTTGGGTCCCGGAAAAATATCTGCTGCTGTCTTTGAAAAACAATAAACTTATTGCCCGAAAAGCAAATGGCGCCACTGTGACAAAATATATACATGATTTTCCGGCTCTTGAACGGGTGGTTCAGGAGGATTTTCGCCTGCATTATCTGCCGGTTCTTCAGGCAGCTTCACAGCTCGAAAAACGTATGTCCTGGGCGTTCTAATAAAAAATGCTCCAGCTGATCATTTCAGCCGGAGCATTTTTTATTTAATTAGAAGCGGACGTCAAAGGATTCATTATGGTCGACAGAATCAAGGTCGGACGTTTCGAGGCGCTCTACCGTGGAAAAAGGGCTGCCTTCCTGTACTGCGACAAGAAAGCGGTCCATGTCCTGGGGCGTTCCTTCGGCTTCAATTTCAACAGCTCCGTTTGATTTGTTACGGACCCAGCCGTGAATGTTATGTTTAACTGCTTCTGACTGGGTGAACTGCCGGAAGCCAACGCCCTGGACGTTTCCGTGTACTTCTACATGATAGCGTTTCATTTGCATGCTCCTTTCTGCGGTTCATACTTTTTTAAAATGCTGCTGAAACCAGTGGTCCTGTTCTGGCGAAGGATGCTCACTGATTACATGCATCACGTCTTCTTCGTCGGTAGCCATCCAGACCCCGCTGTCATCAAAAAAGCCCGGGTATATATAGCCGTGACGAAAAAGCAGCTGGGGTGGATAAATTTCGACGACATCCATTTCGACGTGCTTATAAACACTTTTCGTGCATTGAAATAGTTCCAATTTGGTCACCTGCTT
Organism: Marinococcus sp. LNHM5E3-2.1; assembly: GCF_056034365.1. Lineage (NCBI taxonomy): Bacteria > Bacillati > Bacillota > Bacilli > Caryophanales > Bacillaceae > Marinococcus > Marinococcus sp. LNHM5E3-2.1. The sequence continues at coordinate 134,797 of NZ_JBQLIB010000007.1, read as the reverse complement.
ATTTTCGGCCTGGGAGCCGAAAACATATTTAAGACTGGGGAGCGCGGTGGCGGTAGGCAGTGTGGTTTACAGAACCAACATGTTCGTTCAGCTGGAAGGAATCCTGAATAGAAGCCTGAATGAACTGTTTTGCTGTATGAATTGCTTCCCGTACACTCTTTCCATTTGCAAGCTCCGCAGTAATAGCAGCAGAGAACGTACAGCCGGCACCGTGAGTATACTCCGTATTAATTTTTTCGGATTCGATATATTCAAAGCTGTTACCGTCATAAAGCACGTCAATTGACTTCTCTGCTCCGGTTTCTCCACCGCCTTTAATAATAACAAAGGACGGGCCGAGCTGATAAATTTTTTCGGCAGCTGCTTTCATATCTTCAAGTGATTGCGGCAGGGACACCTGGGCAAGCTGGGAGGCTTCAAATAAATTAGGAGTCACAATAAATGCCTTTGGCACAAGCGTGTCACGCAAATAAGCATCCATTTCCGGATTGACTGGCTCATCGGCGCCTTTACATACCATCACCGGGTCCACAACCAGCTGTTCTATATGGTGCTCATCTAATTTTTTCGCTACGAGCTCGATGACTTCCTTTGAGCCGAGCATCCCTGTTTTTGCGGCTTGAACCCCAATCCCTTTTAACACTGTGTCCAGCTGTGCTTCGAGCGTGGCCGTATCGATAGGATAGACGCGGTGAAACCAGTCGTTATCAGGGTCCTGGGCCACAATGGTAGTAAGGGAAACCATTCCGTAGGTGCCGAGCTCCTGAAATGTTTTTAAATCTGCCTGGATGCCGGCGCCTCCACTTGTATCGGAGCCGGCTATCGTCAGCGTTTTAGGTAGACTCATAATAATCTCCTTTCAAAAAGTGATAAAAAAGCTATTCTGCCCATTCGCCGTTCCGGAATACGGGCTCTTTTGTACCGTCGGGAAGAATGCCGTCTATATTCATATTTTCATTTCCAATCATAAAATCAACATGGATGATACTTGTGTTTAAACCAGCCTGTGCCTTCTCCTCTTTGTTCATTTCCGGGCCATTTTCCACATTAAAAGCATATGCACTGCCGAGCGCAATATGGTTGGAGGCATTTTCATCAAATAACGTGTTGAAAAATAAAATGCCAGACTGTGAGATAGGGGAGCTGTGCGGAACGAGGGCTACCTCCCCAAGACGGGCAGCACCTTCATCTGAATTGATCAGGTGACGGAGAGTTTCTTCACCTTCGCCGGCTTCCATGTCCGTGACAGCACCGTCCTTGAAATGCAGCGTAAATCGGTCAATAACGCTGCCGCCGTAGTTCAATGGTTTAGTATTGGTTACGTGCCCGTTAACGAAATCCTTATGCGGAGCAGTAAATACTTCTTCTGTCGGCATGTTTGGAATGAACGAAACGCCCGAGGTATTGGTGCTCCCGCCGCCGGCCCAAACGTGTCCTTCCGGCAGGCCGATTTCAAGGTCGGTGCCTGGAGCGGTATAATGAAGTGATTTATATTTTTTGGCGTTAAGCCATTCCACCTTGGCCCGCAGGGTACGGTTGTGGTCGTCCCACGCCTGTACCGGGTCTTCTGTGTCTGCCCGCACAGCGCTGAAGATCCGTTCCCAAAGCAGATCGATGGCCCGGTCTTCGGGTTCGTCCGGGAAAACTTTTTTTGCCCATCCTGCAGAAGGGGTGGAAATCACAAGCCAGCTGACGCGGTCAGCCTGAATATAATCCCGGAACCCTTCCATAGCAGCGCCGGCTGCGTTGTTCGCATTGGCAATTTTATCGGGGTCAACCCGCTTCAGGAGATCCGGATCGGTGGATTTGACCGTGATAAAAGCTGCACCTTCACGGGCCAGCTGTTCCCTGCTTTCAGCACGCCAGGAAGGGAATTCATGAAAGGCTTCTTCGGGCGCTTTTTCGTATTTAATTTTCGTCAATTCATCGTCTGCCCATTCAGGGTAAACATGTTTTGCACCGGCATCGTATGCTGCCTCGGCCAGTCTTCTGACAAAAGGAGCAGCATCAATCGGAGCTGCGATAACTAAAGTCTGCCCCGGCTGGATATTAACCCCTTTATCCACGGCAAGTTTTGCGTAATTGTGAAGTTTTTGTTCGAACGTTTTCATGTCTGAAGCTTCCTTTCTAATACAGTACTGGTTAGACGTAGACAGTGGTCTCAAATGTCTTTCATCATTATAACACGTGAGGATTCATCATTCTTTTGCCGTGTACTGCTTTTTTTAAACAGGCTGAAGGTATAAAAAAGCCCTGCCGGAAGATCCGGGCAGGGTACAAAAGGTATCGTACAGGTAAAGATGCATACATCTAAGGAGAACCTGCCTGTTCAGGGTAGCATAGAATGAATAATAGCCTAATGCCGATGAGAGCTTGTCTCCGCCTGTTTTCGGGAATAAGCGGAAAAGAAACAAACTCAAATCAAAAAATATAATTATATGCATATTTGGATTATACAGATGTTTCCGCCCTTGTTTCAGCACTGCTCCCGGGAGCAGAACTCTGTCCAGGAAGAGGACTGCGGGTTTTAAAATGATGCAGCTCTGCTACAAACCTGACCGGAAATGATGATATCTTGGTATTGTATTTATCTATCGTATTATTATAAACGTTTGAAGAATGAATGATTTTATTCTGCGCATCGTCAAACTGCTCACGCATCGACTTCAGCTCGGACTGCAGCTGCTTATCATCAGGCATGGAAGCGTCAAACACCTCGTGAAGAGTATCTTCAATGCGGGAGTTAATGTGCAGCTGTTCCTGTCTGCTCGATTCCGGGGATAACGCTTCGCTTCTGTATTGTACCAGCGTTTCCAGTTCATCCTGCTTGTGGCGCCATGCTTTTTGGGCAGATTCCACAAAGTCAGGAATTAAGTTCATCCGCCGGTGCAGTTGAAATTCCACCTGGGTCCAGGACTCTTCCACCCAGTTTAAATATTTTATTAAGGCATTGTAGCCGATAATCCAGCTTATAATAGCAGTAACAATAACAATACCGAGAATGATACCGAATATACTCATATCGCCGCCCTCCTTCTTTCGGGGTTTTTACTTAGATAATGGTAATTAGTATAGCATGTTTGTACCGTCAATTACACAGCCTTACTCACAAACACCTATCCTTTTTTTACAGAATTGAGAGTGATTTTCCAATACGTGTATTAAAAAATCAGCAGTGTTTCCTGTCGAGATCCGGGTGCCGTTTTCCGGCAGATAGTCATTTTCATAGCGCCAGGAAGCAGTATTTTCTCCCTCCGGCAGAAAAGTCGGGCAGACAACAGTCCAGCAATAGGACGTCTCCTTAATGTATTCATAGGCAGCTTTATGGTCCTCGGCGGCCATAGTGCTCCGGCGTTTGGATTCTGACGACTCGAACCGGTAAAGGTGCGGCTCTGTGCGCGACTGAAGAATTCCGGCAGTTCCTACGGTGATTAAACGGGTGATGCTTAGGTCGTTCATTTCTTTTAACAATAGCGGTGTGAAGCTGCTTAACACGTTCTGTTTGTCCGTGCCGAGGGCACTGACGACCGCATCCGCGCCCTGCAGTGTTTTTCTGATTTTCGCCTGATCAAGAGCATCGCCGTATATCTGCTCTGCAGAAGCAGGGAGGCTGCCTGCCTTTTCCGGTGAGCGGACAAGTATTTTTAATTCGTGTCCGGCAGCGTCAGCCATAGATGCAAATTGGGAACCGGTGCGGCCGGTGCCGCCAAATAAAGCTATTTTCATTTGAAGCACTCCTTTTTGTTTCACATATCTAAAAGCTATGTAAAAATAGATATACACCCCTATTCCCATTCTATAAAAGGAAAAACGTCGGGAGGCTATGAGAGATGCAGTGGACTACGTGGGAACCGCCTATTGTTCAATGGAGAACTAATGCGCTTTATCGCTGGACTAAAGCACTCGGACTGAGTGATACGGAAGAGCTGAAAACACATGCCGCAATTGATGTTTCCTGGTTTTGGCAGCAGGCTTCCAAACGACTTGAAACCCGTTGGTTCAAACGGTATAAAGATGTGGTGGAGCTTTCGCATGGAAGACGGAAGGCAGGCTGGTTTTACAAAGGTAAAATGAATGCTGCAGAGCAGCTGATAAATAAATCAAAAGAAGTAATGGAGCAGACTGCTTTCATTGATGAAAGCGGAGAGTGGACTTATGAGAGGCTGGCCAAAGAAGTGCAGGAAGCTGCTGGGAAACTGAGGAAAGCCGGTGTGCAAAAGGGCGGACGGGCAGCTGTGGTGGCCCGGGCCGATAAACAGTCGGCGGTGGTTTGCATGGCACTGCTTTATATCGGTGCTGTAGTTTGTCCGTATAACCCCCGCTGGACAACGGCCATAGATAACGAGGTTCATGTGCATTTCCAGCCGGAATGGCTCATTGCTGGTGCGGGAAGTTCTGCAGTTGAAGCTGAGAAAAGGTTCAGTGTGGAAGCTTCGCAAATTATTCAATTGGGCGGGGAGCCTTCCTCAAGACATAAGCAGTGGGAAACTATGACGGCCGGAAAGAATAAGGAGAAGCCTGAAAAAACAGACGGTGCTGATGCTGCACTTGTCCTTTTTGGTGAGAGTCCGGGAGAACCTGTACAGGGGTACGTCCTCAGTCATACTAGTTTATTTATGAAATCAGGAACCGAAATTGGTTTAGTATGGGACGTGCGTCCCGGCGACCGAGTCTGGTGGCTCACCCGGGAGTGGGGATTTGAGCGGCTGTTTGCTATGGTTGGAACGCTTGCAAATGACGGACAATACTGCCTGTTTTCCTGGGACGACGAGAGCGCTGATGCCGGCAGTACGATTGAAGCATACGGAATTACACATATCGGCGTGAATTCACTGTCAGCCCAGATGGCTTCCTCCCAGACACAAAGTAAATGGAAGGAATACCATCTCCATTCGCTGCGGTACGTACTGACTTGGGAGGCAGATTGGATGCGGAGCGACCTGCAATGGGTAATGGATGTATTAACCCGGGGGAGAATTCCACTTTTGAAAGCCTTCGGGGGTGCTCACGCCTCCGGAATGATTACTGCAGATCTGCCGGACCGCAGGGTGCATCCTGAAAAATACAACAGCCGTCTTCCAGGGATGGTGATGGATACCTGGGACAGCGAAGGATATGCAGTGCGTCACGCCCCCGGCAGAGTAGTGGTAAAAAAACCATGGCCGAACAGCCTGGAGGTAATGGTTGATGGACAGGTGCAGTACGACAGCTCTCCGTGGTCCTGGTGGAAGGACGTATGGGCCGGTGACCGATTTTTAATAGATGACGGAGAAGGGTATACGTATGCAGGGGAGTATTCAGACATTAATAAGGTGGAGCAGCAGAATGTTTCTTTGCTGCCGCTTGAAAAATGGCTTGAGGGCATGGACTCGGTGGAAACGGCGCTTTTGCGCTGGAACGGAGGAAGTGCAGAGGCGGTCATAGCTCCTGCTGAAGGATGGAGCGGTACTATAGGCTGGAGGCAGGATCTTTCGGAAAGGTGGCTCGAAGCGCAAAAGTTTCCTCTGAAAAGCATACAAATAGTTTCAACACCTCCGGATAATGTGAATAAACGAATGTGGAGAAGCGCATTTAAACGCGGGAAATTCATCATAGAACGCGAGGAATTTATTTTTACCGAAGAGAAATAACGTTTAACTAATAGACAACTGCCAAAGGAGCAATCATCATGAACGCAGTTATTACAATTATCATTATGATCGCTATTGGGGCAGCTATCGGGGGAGTAACGAATTCACTTGCGATCCGGATGCTGTTCAGGCCGTATAAGCCAGTGTACATAGGCTCTGTACGGGTGCCGTTCACCCCGGGGCTGATCCCAAAAAGACGTAATGAGCTCGCCGGGCAGCTCGGACGGGTCGTTACAGACCATCTGTTGACCCCGGAAGGCCTGCAGACAAAAATCCGCAGCGACATGTTTTCCCGTCAGCTAAATGACTGGGTAACCTTGGAGATGAAAGAGTATCTTTATTCTGAGAAAAGCTTATCCGATTATGTGGAGAAATGGACAGGTCTGAGCGATGCTCGCGGTTTTCTCCGCGAAACGTTAAGAGAAACGCTCGATATAAAATGGGAAGAGGCTAAGTACCGCCATGCTGATACTCCGATTAAAGAACTGCTGCCCTCCGGGGCGGTCCATCAATCGGAAGTGATGACCAAGGAGCTTACACAGCTAATAATGGTGAAGGCCGGTGATTATTTTCGGTCAAGCGCAGGTAAGCAGCAGCTGGCGCTTTTGCTCGAGCGTTTTTTAGAAGGAAAAGGCTCGATGATGAACTTCTTCGGTACAATGATCGGTAACGACCGGCTCGTTGACCGTATTCAACCAGAGGTGCTCCGTTTTTTTGAAGACCCTGGAACAGAAAAAATGATTTCCGGACTGCTTCAGCAGGAACGAAAAGCGCTGTTTGAAAAGCCGGCCGCGGCGGCTTTTGCCTATGTGGATTCCCGGGCCGCGGTGGATTACATTGTGGAAGCAGTTGATAAACATGTACCCGTGATGGAGAGGCTCGAGCAGCCTTTAAAGGAATGGGCTCCAGCATATGAGAAAAAATTGCTGGAGGAATGGGTTCCAAAAGCAGTAAAAAAAGGACAGGGATCCATTGCGAAGAGGCTCCCGAATTTGTTTGAACAGCTTCATCTTCATGATGTAGTTAAAGAGCAGGTGGATACGTTTTCGACAGACCGGATGGAAGCTATGCTGCTTACGATTTCCGGAAGGGAGTTTAAGCTGATCACATATCTGGGTGCACTGATTGGCGGTTTCGTAGGCTGTGTACAGGGAATAGTTGTGCTGTGGATAATGTGAATAAAAAAATACCATTGATTCTTCCGGAATGGATGAATTCTGCTGGCGGTTCATGTTATGCTCATACAGACAATCTTAAAGGAGGACTTATATATGTCCAATATTCATGACAAGGCTTACGAATTATCAGGTGCGCTTCGTGAGAGCGAAGAATTCCAGCAACTTAAAGAGCTTCATAACGAAGTAGAGCAGGACGAAGTCGCAAAGCGTATGCTCGATAACTTCCGTAATGTACAGCTTGAACTGCAGCAAAAACAAATGCAGGGAGAGCAGCCTTCGGAAGAAGAAATTACTCAGGCTCAAAAACAGTTTGAAATGGTGCAGCAGCACGAAGTTATTTCGAAGCTGATGCAGCAGGAGCAGCAGCTCAGCACAGTCATTTCTGACTTGAATAAAATTATTACAGAGCCGCTTGAAGAACTCTACGGTGTACCGGAAGAAAATAACGGCCAGCAGTAATAACAAAAACTTTCCTCGCGACGGGGAAAGTTTTTTATTTGCCTTCACGTTATAGATTCTGGCTGAAACGTGCTACAATAAATATGGCGGTATTCGTCTTTAGCCACGAGTTATGTTAACAGGAGGGGACGCTGTGCGCCCGCAGACCAAGCGTTATCGATACGTTTACTTAATTACAGCAGTGACAGCTCTACTCACAGCAGCTATTGTTTTTATTGCCTCATCAGTGCAGGACGGGAGCACACCGACATACAATTCCCAGGAAGACTTTGCGGAAAATGAAGTTCCAAAAGAATATATTTCTGTTTACAAACAGGCGGGAGAAGATTATGATATTCCGTGGACCCTATTAGCGGCCGTTCACCGGGTAGAAACTGTCTTTTCAACGATGGAAACCCTGGAAAGCCCGGTTGGAGCGATAGGACATATGCAGTTTATGCCATGCACATTTGTAGGATGGAATTATCCAGGCTGTGGGGGAAATGGCAGTGCTGATATACCGGAACAGGAATTAACCGATCCGGAAACGATTAATGAATACGGCGGCTACGGTGTTGACGCTGACGGCGATGGCAGGGCCGATCCATATGCTCTTGAAGATGCCGTGTACTCGGCGGCGAACTTTCTTGCGTCTAACGGAGCAGCGGGTGGTGAGGTACGGCCGGCAATATACCAATATAACCAGGCGGACTGGTATGTAGACGATATTCTTAATTATTACAACACATATGATGAAGAAGTGGAACTGGTGAATCTTGAAGAAAATCGCTTAGCAGAGGAGGGGGGATAAGTTGTTTTTTATTGAAACATTCGCAGAAATTAACTGGGTGGAATGGCTGCTCCTTGTAAGCGTGCTCATTACGACACTTTGGATCGTCAGCCAGCACATTACGAATACGAATGCTTATTCCCTCCATCAGGAGGAAGCAAGGGTCTGCTATGACGATTACAGCCGGGTGCCGGAAATGGCTGCTCTTCGCTTTGTTACTGTACAAAAGAAGATACCGGACCGCTCGGACAGCAGGCATGATGATGAAGACTCTTCTTATTTTTCATCATAATTTGGAAGCATGAAAAATAAGAAGGAGTGAATGTAGTGAATAGTAAGTGGAAATTAATAGCAATGCTAGGTGTTTTAATGCTGGTGCTTGCCGGTTGTGGCGGCGAACAGGAAGCTATATCGGCCGACAGTGAAGGAATTTGGAATCGTTTCTTTGTATACCCGTTTTCATGGCTTTTAATCACAATTGCCCAATTTTTTAATGGTGATTACGGCCTTTCAATCATTGTAGTGACGATTATCATCCGTATTGTGCTGCTTCCATTGTTTATAAAACAACAGAACAGCGCGGTGGCGATGAAGCGGCTGCAGCCGAGAATGAAAGAGCTGCAGGAAAAATACAGCTCGAAAAACCAGGCCGAAGCCCAGAAGCTTCAGCAGGAAATGATGAAGCTGTACCGGGATGAAGGCGTGAACCCAATGATGGGCTGTCTGCCTATTCTGCTGCAGATGCCGATTTTGATGGCCTTTTACTTTGCCATTCAGCGGACAGAAGAGCTCGCAGCCCACAGCTTCTTATGGGTAGACCTTGGAGAGCCGGATCCATTTTTCATTTTCCCAATCCTTGCCGGACTAATGATGTTTTTGCAAACGAGAATCACGGCGAAGGATATGCCGGAAAACATGAGACCAATTATGATGCTGATGCCGGTGATGATGATCGTAGCCGGAATCTTTCTGCCGTCCGCCCTTTCTCTTTACTGGGCGACAGGCGGTGTGTTTATGATTTTCCAGACTCTCGTGTTTACAAAGCGCAAAGAAAAAATGGAGCAGAGCCAGCAGGAAAAAACAACAACGTAACCATGAAAGAAAGCCGCCTGCAGGCAAGCAGTGCGGCTTTCTTTATAGAAACATTGAGGCGTTAATACCGTCTAACACAGAGGAAAGTGGAAACTGAGTAATAATACTGCTACGATAATAGCAGATGGACACGTATCTTCAGAGGAAGGAACGAGATAAATGACGACTGCATATACAATTTATTTAGTGGAAGATGAAGAAAACCTTTCCGGAGTATTGAAGCCCTATATGGAGAAGGAAGGTTGGGAAGTTACCGTCTTTGATAACGGTACGGACGCTCTGGAGGCCAAAGAAGAGCCGCCTCACCTGTGGGTGCTCGATATTATGCTGCCGGGAACGGATGGGTATCAGATATTAAAAGAAATTAGGTCTTCAAAAAAAGGGGAAGTGCCGGTAATTTTTATTTCCGCGAGAGACCAGGATCTTGACCGGGTGCTTGGTCTTGAAATGGGAAGCGATGACTACCTGGCGAAACCATTTCTTCCCCAGGAGCTGATTATCCGTGCTAAAAAACTGTTATCCCGGGTATACGGCGAATCGCAGACCGAAACAAAAAAAACAGAAGTAAATAATTACTACATTGACCCGGAAGCACGTACAGTAACGGATGCTGAAAATGATGACACCCATATCGAACTGACGACAAAGGAGATGGATTTAATTCTGCTTTTGACCGAAGAGGTGGGCAAAGCCCTGTCGAGGGAAGATATCATTGAACATGTGTGGGGCGAAAACTATTTTGGCTCGGAGCGGGCCGTAGATGACGTTGTGCGGAGAGTCCGGAAAAAAATGCCCAGAATTCATCTGGAAACTCTGTATGGATACGGATATCGTGTTCTGCCGTCATGATGAAAGTGAATTTGACCCAGCGCATTTGGCTCTCTTTCATTGCCATCATTGTTCTGGTCGGTCTGACAGTCATTATCGTATATCCTATTTCGATTCGTGGAACGCTGACGGAAGAAACGTACCGGATTATTGAAGAAGAACAGGCACAGCTCGTTAATCCGCTGAGTGATTATTTCACGCCGCCGGAGTCAGACGATCTGGATTTCATTGAACGACGGGAAGCAGAGCGTTCGGTTGGGCATGTTTTTGTTACTGAAAATGAAACGGTCAGCGGGGAGCCTCGTCCGCCGGCCGAGGTGGAAAAGGAAATGCTTGAAAATGCCGGCAATCAAAATGCGGAACGGGAGAGGTATGAGCTCACTTTTAATGATGCTACACTTTTTTATGTGATCACAAAAGTAGAGTCGGATGGGGAGGAAGCGTTCCAGATTTCCTACATGTGGGATACGTATAGAGACACAATGGTAAACCGTTTGTGGACCCGTCTGGTGTACATACTGCTCATCACAAGCGTCGTAAGCCTGCTGCCGGCGATCTGGCTGAAACGCTACCTGCGGCAGCCGCTGCGGGTGCTCGGCAACCGTTTTGAGCAAATTGCTGAGAGAAATTGGCGGGAGCCTGTCAATTGGAAAGGGGACCAGGACTTTCAGAAGCTGTCCGAGCAGTTTGAGCGGATGCGCCAAAACTTGATCCGTTACGACAATTCACAAAAAACCTTTATCCAGCACGCCTCCCACGAGCTTAAGACACCAATTATGGTGGTTAAATCCTATGCGCAGTCCGTTAAAGATGGCATTCTGCCTAAAAAGGATATGGAAAAAACGATGGATGTCATCATAGATGAAGCGAATCGCATGGATAAAAGGGTCAGAGATATGCTCTATTACACGAAACTTGATTCGCTGAAAACAGAGGCGATTGAATACGAAGAAATTATTTTCGGTAAACTGGCTTATGCGATTGAAGAACGTTTTCGTCTGCAGCGCAGCGATATCCGTTTTTATATTGAAGGGGCAAGCGTACGCATGTATGCGGACGCTGAACATATGCGGGTGCTGCTTGAAAACCTGGTGGAAAATGCGCTGCGCTACGCAGAGGACAGTATTTGGATTAAGGCAGTAAAGCATCCGGACGGGCGGGTGGAAATTACTGTCGAAAACAACGGCGAAAACATTAATGAAGAAGAGCTTGAATACATTTTTACGCCGTTCAGAAAAGGAAATAAGGGCCAGTTCGGGCTTGGTCTTGCGATTGTAAGCCAAATTGCTGAACTGCACGAAGCGTCAAAAGAGGCGGCTAATACGGAGACAGGAGTTCGGTTTACGATCAGGCTCCCGGCAGAAAACGAAATAGAAACGAAAAAAACCGAGGCGTAACCGCCCCGGTTTTTTGTATAAAAATGTCAGCTTCCTGAACTCTCTTTACTTGCCTCAGTGAATGTCTGCACCCAGTCCTCGTAATCTTCGTTTTCGACGTTAATGTCAGCATCCTGCATAAGTTCATTCAGCACCTGCTGGCCGTCCTGCTGTTCTTCAGCTTCAAGCGTCTGTTTAATATCGTCTTTTAATTCTTTATAGCTTTCTTTTTTGCCGGTGACATTAATAACGTGGAAGCCATGCTCCGTTTCGACAGGTTCTTCGGAAATGGAGTCCGTATCCATGTTAAAGGCAGCTTCTTCGAAAGCCTCTGTCATTTCACCTTTACCAAAATAACCAAGCTCTCCGCCGCTTTCACCAGAAGCAGTATCAATAGACTTTTCTTTCGCAAGCTCAGCGAAATCTGCGCCGCCTTCGAGTTCTTTGATTATTTCATCTGCTTCTTTTTCACTTTCAACAAGAATATGGCTTGCTTCGACCTGCACAAGATCTTCTTTATTTTCTTCGTAGTAATTTTTCATTTCTTTTTCGGTTACGTCAACATCCTGGGAGCCCAGCTCATCAACCACGATCTGCGGTTTTACATACTGCTCCTTGAAAGCTTTAACACTCTCGACCTGAACGCCCATATTTTCCTGTACAGTTTGAAGGAATTGATCATTATCATCTATGCCGTACTGCTCTTTCATAGATTTAAATTCCTGAGTGACCTGTTTATCTGAAATATCGAGGTCCTCGGCTTTATCGTTTAATACTTTTTGCTGAATGAGATTGTTTAAGGCACCTTCACCGTAGTTGTCCTTTAAATCATCCATCAAATCCTGCTCAGAGATACTTTCGCCATTTACTTCAACAATCGCATCGTCTCCCGCTGCGCTGCCTTCATTGCTGCAGGATGCAAGCAGAAGGGCTCCGCTGATCCCTGCGACTGTAAAAATATATTTTTTCATTTCTCCAGCTCCCTATGTATGTTCATGATACCTTAATAGTATATCATATTAAAAAGTTTAAAAATGTCGATAAATGTAAAAAATCCTATTGCATTATACAATAGGATCGAAATTCTCAGCTTCAGGCTGCCAAAAGAAGTTCAACATACGATGAAATCAACAGGATGGTCACAAGTATATTGATGGTGTTAAAAACCTTCGGCTGTTTTTCATCCGGGACTTCCCGCTGGGTTACAAACTTATTGGTCATGGAGTTCATGATAAACAGGTAAGCAACAGCGAATACAATAAAGAAAAGAATAAACATAAAATTCCCCCATTCCTAACGATACTACCATAACAAATCATAAAGCAAAAAGATAGGCAGAACCCGTAGGAGCAAAGAAAAAGATATTATATCTATAACGTTTTTGCCGAACATGATATAGTGAAAAAGCAGTTGTTACAAGAAAAAAGGAGTGGATCTGCTTGGCGCGGAACATATGGAAAATTTTATTCATTCTGCTTTTGGTTATCAACGTTATTATCATCGCTGCTGTAGTCTTCTGGTGGGCTTCTCTGGACCAGGAGAGTGGATCGAACGAAACAGAACCGCAGACTTCTGATGAGGAAGAATTTCAACCGTACTTTACCGGGGAAACAAATTCTGCCCAGGTGAATAATATTTTAGAAGCGGAAATGGAAAACGAAAGAGCCGACTTAGTGGTAGAAGACGGTCAGTTTAAAATTATTTCTGCGCTTGAGCTTCTCGGTCGTGAAATTGATATTGAGCTGAGCTTTGTGCCGGAGGCTTTGGAGAACGGAAATGTTGAACTGCAGAAGGATGATTTCTCTATTGCAGGGCTTCCGCTGCCGGGTCCGGAAGTGCTGACAGTCGTGCAGAACCAGACGGAATTTCCGGAGTTTGTCCAGATTAATCCGGAGGAAGAAACGATCAGAATACGCCTTGATCAGTGGAGTGAAGATGAAGAGTACACTGTACGGGCGGAGAAAGTCAACCTGGAGGAAGACGAGATTGTCTTTGTCGTAGGCAGATAAAAGAATCCCGGCGCCGAAGTGGCACCGGGATTCTTTTTTATTTAAGAAGGCTGTTTCAGTACAATATCCATGCCGTCAAGCTTGCGTTCCACTGTACAGTGTTTTGGAGCTTTAACCAGCTGACGGATAAAAGCAAAGTCTTTAAGGGCCATGCCGCTGTTTAATGAAAAAATAATAAGGAAGTAATGCATATAGCCGGGCATGAGTATGGCCCCTGCAATACTTGCGGCCCCAAGAACTATAAACGGACTGACCATAGCGATAACGTACATATTTCTCGATACGGGTTTACTGAAGCTGTATTTAATCACAGGAAGCTGCTTCCTGCGGTCTCTGTCGAATTTCCAGGTTGTGGCGATACCAATCATCCAAAGCGGTACGGCGTGCAAAATAGAATGCAGAGGGTAAATCATAAGCATTACTAAAAGAAGAACTTCCAGGCCGATACCTTTTAGCTGTGTTTCCGGCTGCAGCGAACTAAAGATTAAAAAAGTAAACATAAAAGTTAAAAAGGAAAATCCTACCGACATGATTGTCATTTTTGTTGTGTTGTTTTCTTTTCGTAGATTTACTGATTTCCAGCAATTCATGCGACGGCCTCCTCTCTCTCCAAACCCCAACTTTGAATAATGTAATACCAACAGAAGAAAAAATCAATAGGGTTATAAAAAAAATATATAGAACGAAATTTCTAACAATTCGCTCTACAGAAGAGAAAAGAAGCCAATATGCTGATGGAGGAAGCCTGAGTAGAGCAGGTGGTCTGTAAAAGGTTTATTTGGCAGATCTGTCCGCTGGAAGGAGGGCCCCGTCTTTATCCATAAAATCATTTTCAAAAGACTGGAGGGACTCTTCAAACAGATGCATAAATTCTTCTCCATAAATGTAGCGTACGATGGTCATAAGTTCAGAAAACTCGGGAAACTTTCCGTAAAGCTCCTTAATGGGAAGGGCTCCTTCAGAAACCTGAAACGTTTCTTTTTCATAGGATTCGAGGATGGAGAGAAGCAGGCTTTCGCCGTCTTCTGTCAGTTCGATATACGTATTGCGCTTATCATTCGTTTTCTTTGAAAATTTTAACAGGCTGCGGTCTTCCAGCTTTTTCGAAAAATTAAAGGCTGTTGATACATGCATAACCCCGAACTTCGCAATCCCGGAAACAGAAGCGCCCTCTAATTGATGCGCGACCCATAGGATTTGAAATTCATTGATATTTAAATTATAAGGTTTAACCCATTCCTGCCAATCTTTTTCCACCGATTTCCATAATGCTTTAGACAGCTGTGCAGCACGGAGACTGAATAGTATCGACTGCTTGGCATCAAATGAAGAGTCCAATTAAAGAACCCCCTCTCTTATAAGCTGGGTCATCAGTGACTAGGAACGCCTGGTTTCTTTTTTAATCTGCTTATTTAATTGAGAAATGGAATCAGAAATTTCTTTTACCTGTTCCTGAATAGAGGCGACCTCGGGTTCAACTTCCTGCTTGTACCGCTTATAGGTTTTTTTCATTTCTTTGGTCAGCACATCAAATGCCTGGAAGCCTTCTGTAGCGGCATACTGCCAGTCTTCCATAGCTGATTTCTTTGTTGAGGATTTCAAGCCGGGGCGACTCCATTCCGAGTGCTTAATGGAATGTCGTAAAGCAGGACCAGAAGCAGGTGTAGTAAAAAGTATAATTAAACTGCTAGCTAACGATCCTGTGAATATACCGGCAAAAAGAGATTTCAAATCCATCCGCCTCATTCCTTCCTTGAAATACATTTTTAATATATTATTCTTTAATAGTAGTATAGGCGAATTCAGTGAAAAAATAAACAATTTCAAACAATTTCGGGTGCCTCGAACGAAGAGACGCCTATAAATTTTTATTTTATAAAAATAATCAGCGGATAACTCCGCTGATTAAAAAACCTATTGATGATTCTTTTGAAAGGTAAGCATAAAGTCCTGCAGAGCCTGGCAGCTCTCCTTAGAAACAGCGTTATAAATGGAAGCCCGGCATCCGCCGACAGAGCGGTGGCCGTTTAATCCGACAAAGCCGGCCTGCTTAGCTTCAGCTAAGAATTGTTTATTTAATTCTTCCGTAGGAAGGTTAAAGGTGACGTTCATGGAGGATCGGCTGTCTGTTTCAGCATGGCCCCGGTAAAACCCATTGCTGCCGTCAATAGTGTCGTACAGGAGAGCCGCTTTTTCCTTATTGCGCTGCTGCATGCCAAGGACGCCTCCGCGTTCTTCCACCCAGCCGAGCACTTCATTCAGAAGGTAAACAGCAAATGTCGGCGGGGTATGGAAAAGCGAATTCTTTTCCGCATGGGTGTCATAGCGGAGCATGGTCGGTGTGTGTTCAGGAGCCTGGCTTACCCAGTCTTTTTTGACGATAACGACAGTAACGCCGGACGGACCGAGGTTTTTTTGAGCGCCTGCGTAAATCGCTCCAAACGATGAGACTGGGACCGGACGGCTTAAAATGTCGCTCGACATATCGGCGACTACCGGGGAAAGCCAGTTATAATCAAGCTCCTGCCACTGTGTGCCGAAAATAGTGTTGTTTGTGGTGATGTGTACGTACTTGTCCCGGCTGTCGAGCTGAAGGGCGTCAACGTCAGGAATGTGGGTGAATTTCTGCTCTTTTGCCGAAGCCCCGACCCGGGTCTGTCCGATCATCTGAGCTTCTTTTAACGCTTTTTCCGACCAGGAGCCTGTTAAAATATAGTTAGCCGTTTCCCCTGATTGGAGCACGTTCATCGGAAGCATCGAAAACTGCAGGCTTGCTCCTCCCTGCAGAAGCAATACGTCATAATCCTCTGGAATATCGAGCAGATGCCGGAGCCTTTCCTGGGCCTGGTTATGCACTTGTTCGTAATCAGAACTCCGGTGGCTGAGCTCCATGACGCTCATGCCTGTATCGTTGAAATTCAGCATTTCCTTCTGGGCTTTTTCCAAAACTTCGTCCGGCAGGGCGGCCGGCCCTGCGTTAAAATTATATGCGCGTGACATATGATCTCTCCTTTAGCCATCCATATTTATTTATCTATAAACGATCGGCAATCCCTTTAGCCATATCGGCTAAATCAGCGCTTGTGTACTGTTCATTATTATCGGTAAATGTAAAAGAAAACCCATCGTTTTCTGTGTAACGTGGAATGAAGTGAAGATGATAATGAAAAACGGATTGCGATGCCACGCTGTTATTATTGTTTAGAAGGTTCATACCTGCTGGTTGAAAGGCTTCTTTTATAGCGTTCGCAATTGCCGGGGCTTTTTTAAAAAGTGCCGCTGCAGTTTCGGGGCGCAGTTCATAAATGTTTTCCTGATGATCCTTCGGGATTAAGAGGGTGTGGCCTTTCGTGGTCTGGCCCAGATCCATAAACGCCAGAAGGTCGTCATCCTCGTAGACGACAGAAGCAGGAATCTCCCCGGCTGCTATCTTGCAGAAAATGCAGTTATCATTGTGTGCCATAGTGTTGATCTCCTTTCTAAACGTAAGTATATCTACTATCCTATTATACGTAGTTACAGTTTAGAGTTAAATGGAAATGTAAGAAGAAATGAATTCCCTGCAAAAATATACAAAATACGATGAAACTGTGTAGAATATAAAAAGACTGTATTTTACTTAGCTGAAGGAGCGTTTGTATGACAGCATTACTTACTATCGAACATATTACCGGCGGTTACAATATCCATAAGCCGGTGCTCCATGACCTGGAATTTGATGTGGGCCCCGGGGAAATTGTCGGCTTAATCGGTTTGAACGGCGCGGGGAAAAGCACGACAATCAAGCATGTTCTCGGGCTAATGGAGCCGGCGGAGGGCGAAATTTATATTAACGGTAAAACCATTCATGAGGATGCGGAAGCTTACCGAAGACAGCTGGCATACATTCCTGAATCACCTATATTATACGAGGAAATGACGCTCTGGGAGCATTTGCGCCTGACAGCAATGGCTTACGGTGTTCCAGAAGGCGTCTGGGAAGAACGAAGTGAAAAGCTGATGGAAACCTATCAGATGGCCCGGCGGAAAAACTGGTTCCCCAATCATTTTTCCAAAGGAATGAGGCAGAAGGTGATGATCATGTGCGCCTTTTTGGTGGAGCCGAAGCTGTATGTCGTCGATGAACCGTTTGTCGGGCTCGACCCGGTAGCTATTAAATCACTGCTCGATATGATGGTGGAAATGAAAGAAAACGGAGCGGGAATTTTAATGTCGACGCATATTCTGGCGACCGCAGAACGCTATTGTGACCGTTTTGTACTGCTGCATGAAGGACGGGTCGCTTTGAAGGGAACTATGAAAGAAATCCAGGAGCAGGCAGGTATGCCGGGAGCGAACCTTGATGATTTGTATATTGAAGTAACCAAAGGAGAAATCACATCATGACCGGGCAATGGTGGAATGAGCGGGCAGGAGCTTTCTGGGGGAAGGCCGGCCGTTACCTGCGGTTAATCGGGAACAGCGGGTTTATGTTTGCCCTGTATATTCTCCTGTTTGCCGGAGCAGTATTTTACCCGGCTTTTTTGGACTGGCTCCCGCAGTCTCCGTGGGTGGTGATTGCTCTCTGGGTGATTTTTTCTATATTAACGCTTCGCGGACCGATTCGGCCGTTTGTTCAGTCCGGAGACCTTGTATTTCTGCTTCCGCTTGAAAAACGGATGGCACCATTTTTTAAAAAGTCCATTCGCTACTCAGCGGCTCTGCAGGGAGTGGAAGTACTGGCTGTATATATCGTTCTCGGCCCGGTTATTCAGGAGCGTACCGCCGCCGGGGGCGCTGGTTATATCGGCATGCTGCTGCTTTTGCTCGTAATAACCTTTTTGACAACATTTATTAAATGGGAAGAATGGAAATGGCACCATCATACTCACCGTTACATATCCACAGCGGTCCGCTGGGTCTGGCCGGCTCTTTTAATGCTCGCTGCCTGGTGGGGGAGCATTTTTCTGGCCGGCGCTGGTCTCCTTGGATTGATCGGGCACTGGCAGCTGGTAAAGAGGCGTTCTGCTTCCCTGCTGCTGCGCTGGGAAGTGCTTCTTGAAGCCGAGAATCATCAGCTGGCGAAATTTTACCGGTTTGTTCAGTCGTTTGCGGAAGTCCCCCATATTGAAGTGAAAATTAAACGCCGGCGCTGGCTGGCATCACTTGTGGATAAATTTTCCCATAAGCAGGAAAATACGTATTTGTATTTGTACGGCAAAGCTTTTGTTCGTTCAGGAGAATATGCAGGTATGTTTATCCGTCTGCTCGTAGTCTGCGGATTGATTATGTACGCCTTTGCTCCGGAATGGATGCGGCTTGGGATTGGCGGACTGTTTCTTTATATGACCGCTGTACAGCTGCAGGCTCTGAAAAGCCATTATGCGACCATTGACTGGCCGGATCTGTACCCTGTTCCTGTCAAATGGAAGGAACGGGCATTTATTACGTTTACGAGGGCACTTTTGACGGTGCAGGGAGCGGGAATCGTTCTGCTTCACGCCTGGGTCGGGCAGTCGCTTTTGGTAACGGCAGCACTGGTTTTATTTGTGGCGCTTCTTCTTCTGTATTATCCCCGGTGGGTTACCCGGAGAAAGCAAAAAGAGATGGTATAAAAAACGACAGGCCCCCTTTCCGCGAGGAGAAAGGGGGCCTGTGATTATGAAGAAGTGCCGGGATATTCCAAAACGGCTCTTCCGATGACCTGGGCTGCGGTAAGCATCGCCCGTTCATCAATATCGAATTTCGAATGGTGGTGCGGATACGTCGTTTCCCAGTCCGGATGGCCGGCTCCTGTGAAGAAATAGGTTCCTTTCACATGCTGGAGATAATGCGCATAATCCTCTCCAGCCATCGATGGGCTCATATATTCTGTCTTCTGGACCGAATTAGTTTTTTCAGCACATTCAGCAATAAACTGGGCTTCGTTACGGTGGTTGTCCACCGGGGGATAGCCGCGCAGGTATTCATAGTCGGCTTCGGCTCCGGCGGCTTCGCAAATGCCGTGGACAATTTTTCCGATTTCTTCTTCGAACACGTCCCGCACGTTTTCATCAAAGCAGCGGGTAGTGCCGGTAAGCTTCGCGCTGTCGGCGATCACGTTAAAGGCGTTGACAGCTTCAAAAGAGCCGACGGACAGTACTCCGGAATGAAGCGGATCGAGGCGGCGGCTCACAATCTGCTGTAGGCTGGTGACCACCTGGGAGCCGATTACTATGGCGTCTTTGGTAAGGTGCGGCTGAGCCCCGTGTCCGCCCTTTCCTCGAATCGTAATATGAAAACGATCTGAAGCAGCCATCATCGGTCCTTCGCAGTACTGCACAGTTCCGTAGGGCACCGTCGCCCATAAGTGCGTGCCAAAGATGGCGTCCACTCCTTCAAGGCAGCCGTCCTGGATCATCTCAATCGCGCCGCCGGGAGCATATTCCTCCGCGTGCTGGTGGATGAAAACAACGGTGCCGCTTAAGCTGTGCTTCTCCTCCTGAAGGGCTTTAGCCAGGACAAGCAGATACGCGGTATGGCCGTCATGACCGCAGGCATGCATTACGCCGTCCGTCTTTGAAGCGAAAGGAAGACCTGTGTCCTCCTGGATGGGCAGGGCGTCAAAATCCGCCCGGAGAGCGATGACGGGACCGGGTTTGTCACCACGGAGAACTGCGGTGACACCGCGCCCTCCTACATTGGTACGCACCTCATGCCCCAGCTTCCGGTGGTAATCGGCTATGTAGGCTGGCGTCTGTTCTTCCTCAAAGGAAAGCTCAGGGTACTGGTGCAGATACCTGCGAATCTCGACCATTTCCGGGTAAAGCTCTTCTAATCTGCTGAATAAATTATCCACAAAGGTTCACATCCTTTATTGAAACGTAATGAACAGAATGAAAATAGGTGTGTCTCCATTCAGGAGTAGCGTATAATGGAAATATAAGCTGTATAGTATTTTCTTATCATACATGATCCTTTCCGGAAAATAAAATAAGGAAATCTGGAACGGGCAGACGGCCTGCTGCGTATATTTATAAAATAAACAGAAGAAGGGCGGAAAGAAAGCATGAGTCAAAGAACCGGTTTTATAGGACTGGGTATTATTATTGCCGGCGTAAGTATCGTATCCTCCCAGCTCGGTTTTGACGCGAGTTTATTCATATGGCCTATCATAGCATTAAGCCTTGCCTGCTTTTTTGTCTACCAGCGTAATTACTGGCTCAGTGCCATGTTTGTCGGTCTCGCCCTGCTGCACGTATCCAACCGGGTGGATGTGCCTTTTATATTTACAGCGGTCATCACTGTGCTCTTCCTTGCGGGTATTATTCTGTTTTATTTCTGGTGGAGCAGCTCCCGCAGAGAAATAGATATCGATAAAGACCTAAATACGTCTGAGGGAGAAAGCCGGAACAAAAGAAGCACCTCCTACGCACATGAGGTGCGCCGGGCCGGGCAGGAACGGGAGCTTCCGACACAGCACCGCTTTTTGGCAGGGCAGTGTGTATATATAAAGAAGCCTTTCAGACTCCGCGAAGCCGCCGTCCAGTACGGAGCAGGCGAAGTGATTATAGATTTTTCGAAAGCTAAAACTGAGGAAGAGACAGTACCTGTACGAATCAGAGGCATGGCCGGGAGCATTAAGCTTTTTGTCCCGGAGAACTGGGACGTTAACGTCGACGCAAAAACACTTGTTGGCGAAACGAAGGTGCTTGGCTATAAGGAAGAGGGCCTGAAGGCAGCGATGAAGGTCGAGCATAAGGCGAAAGAGCAGACACAGGTAACATTAAATATCGAGGCAGAGCTTGTCGTCGGCAGCATTCAGGTGAAGTATGCAAAACATCCCGCTGTTTCCGTGTAACTTAACGAAATGTCTGCCGACTAAAGCAGGATAGAATATTTGTGTAAAAAGCGAGGGTGGCAGAGCTCATGAATAAACGGAAATGGGGAAAACGGCTGCTGATAGCTGCGGCGGCTTTTCTTCTGATTTTTGGCATATATTTATCCTCCGTTGTTATCGGCGCTGCTGCGATCAGTGAAAAGCAGCTGACGATGAATGAAACAACGACAATAGTTGATGACAGCGGGGAACAGCTAGCGGAGCTGTATTCAGAGGATAGGGAAGTTATCGAGGAAGAACAGATACCGGATCATGTAAAAGAAGCATTTATTTCCATTGAGGATATTAGGTTTTATGACCACCGCGGCATTGATCCGAGAGCGATTGCGCGTGCGCTGTACCGTGATATTTTAGCCGGTGGAATTGTGGAGGGCGGAAGTACGATCACCCAGCAGCTGGCGAAAAATGCTTTTCTCTCGAGCGACCAGACCTTCTTACGTAAAACGAAGGAAGTGCTGATCGCTATGGGGCTTGAAAAGAAATTCTCTAAGGATGAAGTAATGGGATACTATTTAAACCAGATTTACTTCGGTCACGGAGCTTACGGAATCCAGTCTGCCTCTCAGCAGTATTTCGGGAAAGACGCTTCCGAATTGAACGTTGAAGAAGGCGCTATGCTTGCGGCTATGGTAAAGGGGCCGAGCAACTATTCACCGGTGGATGAGCCGGAGGAGGCCAAAGAACGAAGAGATACTGTCATTGCTATTATGGAACGTGAAGGGTACATATCAGAAGAAGAAAAAGCGGCAGCAACTTCTTCGTCTCTTCCTTCCGGTCTTCAGGAGCAGCAGACCCATCCGGAATACTACACGTATGTGGATATGCTCATGAAGGAAGCCCAGGAAAAATACAACATTGAACCTGAAGAAATTTACAAAGGCGGCTATACGATCCAGGTGCCGATGAATGAAGATATGCAAAAAGCTTCCTATAGCCTGATGCAGGAAGAGACGTATTATCCGGACGGATCGGAGGATGCGGAAAGTGCCTTCTTTATGATGGATCATAGCAGCGGCGGAGTTGTCGCGGTGCAGGGCGGCAGGGATTACGAACGTCAGGGGATGAACCGGGCGGAAGTGCAGCGGCAGCCGGGGTCTGCGTTTAAGCCGCTTGCTGTATATGCACCAGCACTCGAATCCGGAGATTATGAGCCTTATTCGACGCTCCAGGATGAACAATTGGACTACGACGGCTATTCTCCGAAAAATAACAGCGGGGAATATCAGGGGGAAGTGACGATGAGCGAAGCGCTGGAGCAGTCCATCAATACATCAGCAGTTTGGCTCTATGACAAGCTTGACCGCAGCGCCACGAATGATTTCTTAAAGAAAACAGGTATAGAGCCCCAGGGGAACGGGCTGGCGACGGCTCTTGGCGGTCTCGAAAACGGGGTTACCCCGGCACAGTTAACAGAAGCATATACGACGTTTTCAAATAATGGAACAAAAACAGAGCCGTACTTTATTACAAACATTAAAGATCGTAACGGAAATATTATTGTGGAAAATGAAAAAAAAGAGCAGGAGGTGATGGACCCGCAGAATGCATGGTACATGACCCGCATGCTTGAAAATGTAGTGGAAAACGGAACAGCATCAGCCGGGAGCACCTCCTACGATTTAGCCGGCAAAACAGGAACCACTTCATTTGAAGCGGTCGAAGACGGGGCGAGAGACGCGTGGTTCGCAGGCTATACACCGCAGTGGACGGGCACGCTTTGGATGGGGTATGACCAGACAACCGAAGACAATTATTTGACCGGCGGCAGCTCCCATGCGGTGGAGCTGTTTAAATCCATTTTGAACGAGACCCCTGCTGGAGGCAGTGCGGTAGAATTTGAAAAACCGGAAGGAGTACGTGATTTGGAAGAGCCTGTGGAGCTTCCGGAAATTGATTCGCTTGAAGGAGATCTTACATTTGCCGGTGATGGTTTCTTAAACGTGGAGCTTACGTGGGAAGCATCTGAAGACGACCGCGTTAATTACACAATTTACGAAGTGACAGACGGAGAACGCGAAGAAATCGATCAGGTCCGCGGCCAGGGGAGCTACACGATCCAAAATGCAAATCCATTTAATTTAAGAGAGTATATTGTTGTCCCTTCCTATGAACCGACAAACCAGGAGGGTGAGGAGTCGAACACAGCAGAGGTACAGGCCCGTTCTATTTTTGGAATAGGAGGGTGAGAGAGGATTGGAGGCAGCCTTGGCGGGCTGCCTTTTTTGTGCTGAACTTTCATGAATTTTTTATGAATGTTGTCGAAATGCACTATACATGACAGGATCGGGCAGGTTATGGTAAAAACAGAAAAGGTGATTGTGCGAACTTGAGTGGTGAGCAGGCAGAGAGGAAGTGCCCAAAAATGAAAGAAACCTTATACAATAATACTTTTTTAGAAGCAGCAGGAGGAAACTATACCGGACATGTGCCGGTGTGGTACATGCGTCAGGCAGGCAGGTCACAGCCTGAATACCGTAAATTGAAAGAGAAGTATTCGCTGGTGGAAATTACTCATGACCCTGAACTGTGTGCATATGTAACCCGGCTTCCAGTGGAGCAGTATCAAAACGACGCGGCTATTTTATATAAAGACATTATGACACCACTGCCGTCTATCGGCGTAGATGTAGAAATAAAACCAGGCATCGGGCCGGTGATTGACCGCCCGATTGAAACGCTGGCCGATGTAAAACAGCTTGGAACGCTTGAACCAGAAAAGGATATCGACTACGTGCTTGAAACAATCAAGCTTCTGCGTCAGCAGCTGAATGTACCTTTAATCAGCTTTAGCGGAGCCCCGTTTACCCTGGCGAGCTACATGATTGAAGGGGGCCCGTCGAAAAACTATCACCGGACGAAAAGCTTTATGTACTCGCAGCCGGACGCCTGGTTTGCATTGATGGAGACGCTTGGTGATATGGTGATTCGGTACGCCGGCGCCCAGATAGAGGCCGGTGCCCAGGCTATTCAAATCTTTGACTCCTGGGTTGGTGCTTTAAACGCCACCGATTACCGGCAGTACGTGAAGCCGGTCATGAGCAGAATTTTTGCAGCTTTAGAAGAAAAGAATGTGCCGGTGTCAATGTTTGGAGTCGGTGCCGGTCATCTGCTTGAAGACTGGAACGATCTGCCGCTTTCCATCATTGGACTGGACTGGCGGACCTCTATTCTTGAAGCAAGAAACCGTGGCGTCACTAAAACGCTTCAGGGCAACCTGGATCCGAGTTTACTTCTCGCTCCGTGGCCGGAAATAGAGAAAAGAGCTGCCGCTATTATTGATGAAGGCATTCAGCATCCCGGGTTTATTTTTAATTTGGGGCACGGGGTATTCCCGGATGTGGAGCCTGATACGTTGAAACGTTTAACAGCTTTCGTTCACGAATATTCGAAAGAACAGTTGGAGGGAAGACGATGAAAAAGAAAACCGGCCTTTTGGTGATGGCTTACGGGACTCCGAGAAGCCTCGACGAAGTAGAAAGCTACTACACCCATATCCGGCGAGGGAACAAACCGTCCGAAGAAGCTTTGGAGGATCTTGTCTCCCGCTATAAAGCAATCGGCGGGGTATCCCCGCTTGCAAAAATTACGGAGGATCAGGCCTGTGGCCTGGGCGAGGTGATGAATGAACGTCATCCGGAACGGGAATTTCATGTTTATATCGGTTTAAAGCATATCGACCCGTTTATCGAGGATGCTGTTGCTGAAATGAAAGAGGACGGCATCGAAGAGGCGTACAGTATCGTCCTCGCGCCGCATTTTTCGACATTCAGCGTAAAGTCTTATAATGGACGGGCCCAGGAAGAATCCTCCCGCATTAATGGCCCGGCGATTCACAGTGTAGAAAGCTGGTACGACCAGCCGAAGTTTCTGCACTACTGGGCTGAACGGGTGCGTACTATGCTTGACGGGCTTGATGAAGAGAAAACGTGTGTTATTTTTTCTGCTCACAGCCTGCCGGAAAAAATCATCGCCAAAGGAGACCCGTATCCGGAACAGCTGAAAGAAACCGCCCAATGGATCGCAGAGCGTGCCAATGTTCAGCACTATGATATTGGCTGGCAAAGTGAAGGGAACACCCCGGACCCATGGCTCGGACCGGATGTGCAGGACTTAACAAAAAATTTGCACCATCAGTACGGCTATGAGTCATTCGTCTACTGTCCGGTAGGATTTGTAGCCGATCATCTTGAAGTATTGTTTGATAATGATGTTGAATGTAAAGATGCCTGCGACAGTGTAGGAGCGGCATATTACCGGCCGGAAATGCCAAATAGCCAGCGTGAATTTTTAGAGGCGCTTGGTGATGCGATTGATTCTTTAGTGGAACAGAGGGTTTCCTCGTAATATAAAAAGGCGTCCTTTCAAAGGTGAAAGGACGTCTTTTGTATGGCTATGCTTTTCCTTCCTGCTTTAATCTGCCGGCAAGTACATAGAGTACAGCCAGTGTGACAAAGTGGGAGGAAAAATCATTATGGTCCTGCTGTGGATAGACTTCAACAAAATCCATACCGCAGACTCCATGTATACCGAATTCATGAATGAGAGTCAGCAGCTGCTCGGGGCGGAGACCGTTGGCATCCGCCGGGCCGCCCGGATTGTAGGCGTAATCTAAAATATCGCTGCAGATACTTAAATATACTTCGTCGGTACCCTCAGAAGCGGTATCGTAGACTTCTCTGGCAAATGCCTTTAAATCCGGGGCATTGCGGATTTTATCGATGGTAATCGTAACAGCGCCCGCTTCTTTGGCGGATCTGCCATTGACGGCTTTATTGCGCGGACCATGAATGCCGAGGTGTACGAGGCTTTCATTTCTCACCTGTTCATATTCATACAGGCGTGCAAACGGGGAACCGCGTCCGAACTCATCGCCCATCGATTCGTCGTTATTATCAAAGTGGGCATCAATATGAATGATTCCTACTTTTTTTCCGGTAGTTTCACCAAGCGCCCGAACAATCGGGTAGGTGATGCCGTGATCGCCCCCGAGACCGACAGGGAAAGTGCCGGAAGCCCATAAAGAAGAAGCGAAGGACTCGATTGTTTCCATTGTGGCCGGAACGTCGGCCGGGGTGGTGGAAATATCACCGGCGTCTGCGAGGCTGTAGTGACTGAGTACATCGATGTCGCCGAGCTCGGGCAGGTAGCCGCTGTAGCGCTCGGAGCACTGGCGGATCACCTTCGGTCCAAGCTCACAGCCTGTGTACGCTCCCCAGGTTACCGCTCCTTCCCATGGCACACCGTAAATAGTTGCCTGATAGTTTGCTGCTTTCGATAAATCCTTTGCCACTGAAGAAGCGTGAAGGAAGGTCGGTGTATTTCCGTAAATGAGTGGTCGATTCATATGTCAGCACCCTCTCTGTGTATGATTTTCAATGTATAGGGAGTGAAGAAGTGTCCATGCCCGGATACGTTTACCACGTGACATGTGATACAATAAAGTGTACCATATGTGAGTAGTTTTGCGTTCGAAGCAGTGGAACAAACTGTACGGCAGCGGCGCAGTGAAGTGGAAAGGCGGTAATTCCTATGAACGCTGAAGAGAAATTGGACGTATTGAAGCATTCCCGTCATGACTGGATGAATGTCCTGCAGCTTCTAAAAACACACGCTGCGCTTGGTAAAGTGGAAGAGCTTCAGAAAGTGATCGAAAAAACGACCTTTAAAGCTTCCCATGAAGCCAAGCTGTCAAATGTCCAGGCTCCGGCGTTCGCTGTCGAACTGATAACGTTCCACTGGAAGGAACACTGGTTTTCCATTGATTTTGAGGTGGAGGATACGTTCAGTGCCAAACCGGACGATCAAAAATGGACTGGTTTTTTTCAAGAACTGGCAGCGCGCATTGATGAACAGGCCAATCGAACGAGAGATAACCATCTCGAGATTTCCATCAACGAGAACGATGGCGGGCTTCCGTGTCTGGAACTCGATTTTGAAGGTGAATTAAAGAGTCCCGAGAGGCTTGAACAGTGGATACGAAAAGAGTCCGTAATGATAGATATGATTGAGTATATAGAAGTAAGCACAGAACACCTATATTGCGTCATTGTCGATCAAGCAGGCGGTCAGTAAGAATACTAATGAGGTGAAAGAGTTGTTTGTAGATCACGTAAATTTATATGTAAAAGGCGGCGATGGCGGAGATGGCATGGTCGCCTTTCGTCGGGAAAAGTATGTCCCGGACGGCGGACCGGCCGGAGGCGACGGAGGCAGAGGCGCAGATGTAGTTTTTGAAGTGGATGAAGGGCTTAGAACATTGATGGATTTCCGGTATCAGCGCCATTTTAAGGCAAAGCGCGGAGACAATGGAAGATCCAAAAACCAGCACGGCAGAGGCGGCGAAGATTTAATTGTCCGGGTACCGCCGGGTACTATTATTCGTGACCGCAGCTCCGAGGTTATGATTGCGGATTTAACAGAGCATAAACAACGCGTGGTAGTGGCAAAAGGCGGCCGTGGCGGCCGTGGTAACACACGGTTTGCTTCGCCTTCTAACCCGGCCCCGGAAATCAGCGAAAAAGGCGAGCCTGCGGAGGAAAAAGACATTCAGCTTGAACTGAAGGTGCTGGCAGATGTTGGTCTCGTCGGTTTCCCGAGCGTTGGTAAATCCACGCTGCTTTCTATTGTATCAGCGGCACGGCCGAAAATTGCCGATTATCCATTTACTACACTAAAGCCGAACCTCGGCGTTGTGGATGTAGGAGAAGGAAAAAGCTTTGTCATGGCGGATCTCCCGGGACTTATTGCCGGAGCCCATGAAGGCGTTGGGCTCGGAGCCCAATTCTTACGGCATATTGAACGGACACGGGTGCTTGTGCATATCGTGGATATGGCCGGCGAGCTTGAAGGCCGGGACCCGTTTGAGGATTTCCAGCAGATCAATGCGGAGCTGCGGGAGCACAACCTTCGTCTGCTCGAACGTCCAATGATAGTAATGGCTAACAAGATGGATATGCCGGGCACAGAGGAACAGCTTGAGGAGTTTAAAAAGAAGCTCCCGGAAGGTATTGAAGTGTTTCCTGTATCGACACTTAGAAAGCAGGGCATTCAGCCGCTTTTGCAACGAGTAGCGGACCTTGTGGAAACGACCCCTGCCTTTCATTTATATGATGAAGAGGACCAGGAAGAAAAAGTGGTGTACACGCTCGATGAAAAAGAAGCTCCGTTTTACATCGGCCGTGCCGACGACGGTGCTTATGTACTGTACGGGCCGGATATCGAAAAACACTATAGAATGGCGGATCTCTCCCACGAAGATTCGATGCAGCGCTTTTCAAAAAAATTACGCAACATGGGTGTGGATGAAGCACTGCGCGAGCGCGGAGCTAAGCACGGCGATACAGTAAGGCTGCTGGACTTTGAGTTCGAATTTGTTGATGGGTAATCAGTCAGTATAAATCAGAGTATAAAAGAGTGTGGTGAAAGCAGTGGCAGACAGAATTGATCATTTCTATCTTGTACGGGAAGATCTGTTGACAGATGCAATGCAGAAAACGTTAGAAGCAAAAGCACTGCTCGAAAGCGGGAAGGTGCACAAAGTGGCAGAGGCGGTACAGCATGTGGATCTGAGCCGCAGCGCTTTTTATAAATACCGGGATGCTATATTCCCGTTCCATACGATGATACAGGAGCAGATTATTACATTATCGATCCAGCTTGCCGATCGTTCAGGCTCCCTTTCGGAGCTGCTGCGTATTGTAGCGGAAGCGAATTCAAATGTGCTGACTATTAATCAGACGATCCCGCTGCAGGGACGGGCAAATATCACGTTAACTGTTGATACATCGGTGCTCAGTCTGGAAATCCGTGACTTTGTGCGCAAAATTCAGGGAATGGAATTTGTGGAAAAAGCTGAAATAGTTGGCTCCGGATCGCTGTAAAGAGTAGGAAGGTAAAGGAGTGGAGAGAGTGAAGCGAGTAGGATATCTTGGCCCGAGGGGGACTTTCACAGAAATGGCAGCCCGGGTGCTGTTTCATGAGCAGGTGCTCGAGCCCTTTGATACGATTGCAGAAGGGATGAAGCTGACGGAGCAGCAGGAGATAGATATTGCTGTCGTACCGCTTGAAAATGCGATTGAAGGCTCGGTGAACGTGACCCTGGACTATTTGATTCATAAGCATGAACTGCCGATTATTGGGGAAGTGACCGTGCCGATTGAGCAGCACCTGCTGGCTCTTCCCGAGGAAAAGGAACAATGGCAGCAGGCGGAATTTGTACATTCGCACCCGCATGCCATCGCCCAGTGCCATGAATTTTTAAGCAGGTGGATGCCGGAGACAAAAGCACAATTCACGAATTCCACGAGCGCCGCTGCAAAAAAACTGAGTGAAGGTACTGCTGAAGGCGTGGTTATTGCGACGAGGCTTGCTGCGGAGCAGTATGGTCTCGAGATCGTAAAGGAAAACATTCATGACTATACGAATAACCATACCCGATTTGTGGTTCTTGCAGGCAGTGAAGAGCGAGCGGAAAGCCTTTCGGAAGAAAAAAAAATAACCGAAAGGACGACGATGGTCATTACGCTGCCGTCCGATTACCCGGGCGCTCTGCATCAAGTGCTCGCAGCCTTTTCATGGCGGAAATTAAATTTAACAAAAATTGAATCCCGTCCAATGAAGACCGGGATTGGAAACTACTTTTTTGTCATGGACGTGGAGCAGCCGGAAGACGATATTTTGATTCCAGGCGTTATTGCGGAGCTTGAAGCGCTCGGGTTCGGCGTCCGGGTTCTCGGGCATTATCCGTGCTTTGAACTTTCTACAGCCGAGGCGAAAGTAGACAGCCGGACATCAGGCTAATTGTCTTCGTTAATCAGGTAGGCATGATTTTTCAAAGCTTCAAGCAGAACATCAAACTGGGTATGCGAAGGAATTTCAATGGTATGAAGATGCACGCCGGCAGTCAGCTCTGAGAGCATGGAAGCATTTGTGTTTTTCATATTCTCAATAAAGCGGTCCGCATCAATCCGGCTTTCAATCATTAAGGATGCGGTGATGTCGCCATAGACGGGATGCTCGACGGAAACATCAATAATTTTCCCCCCGTGATCTACGATCAGGTACAGCTCCTCGAGGGTACTGTCCGGATCGGAAGGGTGGGAGACGGCTACGCGCTTTCGTACTGTCTGTCCCGTATCCTTATTTTTGATAATGATGTAGCCCTGGGACGTAGCGAGAATAGGGTGCCCCTGGGCTTTCAGTAAAGACATGTCCTGGACGATGACCTGGCGGCTGACGCTCGCCCTTGAAGCAAGAGAGCTCCCGGTCAGCGGCCGGGTGGAGATTTCAAGCCATTCGAGCAGCTGCTTGCGCCGGTCGGCTCCAAGCATTTTTTTAGAAGGATGATTAGGCATAACAATACCTCACTTTGTTGGTTGCTACTCTATATCATAGCGGTAAAGTGTTTTTATTGTAAATTAAAAACTGCCGCCGTTTTATTCTATATCGGGCGGTGAAGACAGGAAGGGGAAACGTAATGGCAGGACATTCGAAATGGAATAATATTAAACGCCGCAAGGAAGCTCAGGATTCCAAGCGGGCAAAAATATTCACGAAATTGTCGAAGGAGATTTTCGCCGCTGTGCGGGAGGCAGGAGATGATCCCGACCAGAATCTTCGTTTGCGTATGGCGATTACAAAAGCACGGGCAGCGAATATTCCAAATGAAAATATTACGCGGACCATCAAAAAAGCAAAAGGACAGGGCGCGGAACTGCAGTATGAAGAAATGACGTACGAAGGCTACGGCCCTGGCGGAGCTGCTGTAATGGTAAAAACGTTAACGGACAATAAAAACCGGACTGTGGCGGATATCCGTGCCGCCTTTAACAAAAATGGAGGAAACCTCGGGGAGAATGGCTGCGTTTCTTTTCTTTTCAATAAAGAAGGCTTTCTGGCCGTGGACCGTGAAAATGTTGAAGCCGATGAAGACACGTTCATGCTTGAAGCGGTAGAAGCCGGAGCGAATGATGTGGAATACGATGACCACGGCTTTTACATTTACACGGAGCCCGATGATTTTGAAGCTGTAAAAGGGGCTATGGAGCATACGTATCATTTTTCTACAGCGGAGGTTACCATGATTCCGGAAACGAAAGCCCATTTAGAGGATGAGCATGCCCGGAAAATGCTCAAATTGATCGATACGCTTGAAGATAACGATGATGTGCAGAGCGTGTACCATAACTTTGAAGCAGAAGAAGAGCAGATGGAACGTCTGGAAGTTTCCTCGTAAACCTTTCACCCCGCCGGTGGAAGGTTTTTAATGCCCGGGCGTTTGGAAGACTGGGCGAATAGTCATTTTTCAACAGGGACGATCTTTGCTATGATATAGGAAAGCATGTTCGCATTTCAATAAGGCAAGGAGAGGACCACAGTGATCGAATTCGTAAAGGGACGCGTGGATCATATAAAGGGAGATACCGTCACGATTGAAAACAACGGCATCGGCTATTTAATCTATTGCTCCAATCCTTTTGTGTTTAACGGCCAGCAGCCGGATGAAGAAACAGTAGTATATACATATCAGTATGTAAAAGAGGACGTGAATCGTCTGTACGGCTTCCGCTCAAGAAAAGAGCGCGAGCTGTTTGAACAGCTGCTGCAGGTGTCGGGGATAGGGCCAAAAGGTGCCCAGGCGATTCTTGCCTCCGGAGATCCGGGGCAGGTGGTAGGAGCTATTGAAAACGAAGACGAAACGTTTTTAACGAAATTTCCGGGAGTCGGTAAAAAAACGGCAAAGCAGATGATTATCGATTTGAAAGGAAAATTGACCGGTGTTTACGATGCGGTAACAGTAGCAGGAGCGCCGGTGTCTCTGCTTGACGAGCAGCAGCCGGGGGGAGACCTTGAGGAAGCACTTGAAGCACTGACGGCTCTCGGTTACGGGGAAAAAGAAATCAAAAAAGTACGCCCTCATCTGGAAAAAGAACAGCTGAGTGCGGATGAGTATGTAAGAAAAGCCCTGCAGTGGATGCTCACATAGCAGAAAATGGAGGAGGAAAAATTCTTGGAGGATAGAATTGTTTCTCAGGAAGCAGAATCAGGAGAAGATTTGGTGGAACAAAGTATTCGCCCGGATCGCCTCCGGGAATATATCGGCCAGCGGAAAGTAAAGGAAAACCTCGAAGTGTTTATTGAAGCGGCGAAGCTTCGGGAAGAGCCGCTTGATCATACGCTGCTTTACGGGCCCCCTGGGCTTGGGAAAACGACGCTCGCCATGATTATCGCCCGTGAGATGGATGTGAACATCCGGACGACGAGCGGCCCTGCTATTGAAAGGCCCGGAGATCTGGCCGCGGTCATGACAGCTCTTGAGCCCGGTGACGTACTTTTTATCGATGAGATACACCGGCTCCCACGGGCGGTGGAGGAAGTCCTCTACCCGGCGATGGAGGATTTTTGTATCGATATCGTAATTGGCAAGGACAGCTCTGCTCGTTCTGTCCGCCTTGATCTTCCCCCGTTCACGCTGATTGGCGCCACTACGAGGGCGGGCCTGCTCTCCGCTCCGCTCAGAGACCGTTTCGGGGTGCACGCGCGCCTGGAGTACTACGTGGAGGAGGACCTGGCTGAAATCGTCCGGCGTTCGGGGGATTTGTTCCAGCTCAATATTGATAAAGGAGCAGCCTACGAGCTCGCCAGAAGATCCCGTGGAACTCCCCGGGTGGTGAACCGGCTGCTGCGCCGGGTACGTGATTTTGCGCAGGTGCAGGGAGACGGAAGCATCACGATGGAGCTGGCGAATCATGCACTCGAACGGCTGCAGGTGGATAAGCTCGGCCTTGACCACATTGACCATAAATACCTGCTCGGCTTGATTGAAACCTTCCGGGGCGGTCCGGCCGGCGTAGAGGCAATAGCGGCGAAGATCGGGGAGGAGGCCCATACGCTTGAAGACGTGTATGAGCCGTATTTAATGCAGATCGGATTTTTACAGCGGACCCCGCGAGGAAGAAAAGCAGCTCCGCTTGCGTACGAGCATTTCGGTTATCCGTATCAGGAAGAAAATACATGAGATTTTTTAAGGAGCCAGTACTCTGCGGTGCTGGATTTCTTTCGTGCATAAAACAGTAAACTCCTATATAATAGCTTTTGGTTTTACGTGATTGAACGAATAGGAAGGGTTAGTCATGAATATAAATGAATTTGATTTTGAACTGCCGGAAGAGCTGATTGCACAGCAGCCGCTGAAAGAACGGGATCAGTCGCGGCTGCTTGTGATGAATACGAAGGAAGAGACAATTGCGCATGAACGCTTTCATCAAATTGAAGATCACCTTGAGGCCGGGGACTGTTTAGTGCTCAATAATACAAAAGTATGGCCCGCAAGACTAATCGGGGAAAAGAAAGAGACCGGTGCCGGGATTGAAGTGCTGCTGCTGCAGCAGGAGGGTGACACGTGGGAGACGCTTGTGAAGCCGGCGAAACGAGTGAAGCCTGGAACCGTAGTCACCTTCGGGGACGGACGTTTGACTGCAGAATGCACGAAGGTGCTTGAGCACGGGGGCCGGGAGATGGTGTTTACCTATGAAGGTATTTTTCTTGAGATTCTTCAGGAGCTTGGTGAAATGCCGCTGCCTCCGTATATCAAAGAAAGGCTCGAAGACCAGGATCGGTACCAGACTGTGTATGCCGAGCATTACGGATCCGCTGCAGCCCCTACGGCAGGCCTTCACTTTACGTCGGAGCTGCTTGAACGGCTGAAAGCAAGAGGTATTCGTACGGCGCATCTAACACTGCATGTCGGACTAGGGACGTTTCGCCCGGTATCCGCCGAAACGGTGGAGGAGCATGATATGCATGCGGAATTTTATCATCTGCCGCAGGAAACAGCCGAAATTTTAAATGAAACGAAATCAGCGGGCAAACGTATAGTTGCAGTGGGGACGACGTCAGCGCGTACGCTCGAAACCGTGGCAGGCAAACAGGAAAATAAATTTATGGAAGCGAGAGGCTGGACGGATATTTTCATTTATCCAGGCTACACGTTCCGGGGAATTGACGCGCTTTTGACGAATTTCCATCTGCCAAAATCTACACTGGTGATGCTTGTGAGCGCTCTTGCCGGGAAGGAATTTCTTTTCCGGGCCTACGGGGAAGCCATACGCGAAAGGTACCGCTTTTTCAGTTTTGGGGATGCAATGCTTATACACTCGGGAGGAAATAACGAATGACCGCAGTAACATACGAACATATTAAGACGTGCCGGCAGTCAGGAGCGCGGCTCGGCAAAGTGCACACACCGCACGGGTCGTTTGACACTCCTGCCTTTATGCCGGTGGGGACGCTTGCCACCGTAAAAACATTAAGCCCGGAGGAACTGGAGTCGATGGGTGCAGGGATGATTTTAAGCAACACGTATCATTTATGGATACGGCCCGGCGAAGATATTGTGGAAGAAGCCGGCGGCCTGCATAAATTCATGAACTGGAATAAGCCAATTCTCACCGATTCCGGAGGGTTTCAGGTCTTCAGTCTAAGCAAGCTGCGGGATATTAAAGAAGAAGGCGTTCATTTCCGGAACCATATTTCCGGAGCCAAATTATTTCTCTCCCCGGAAAAAGCGATGCAGATCCAAAATTCTCTTGGTGCCGACGTGATGATGGCATTTGACGAGTGCCCGCCTTATCCGGCCGAGGAAGAATACATGAAAGCATCTGTTGAGCGGACGACCAGATGGGCTGAACGGTGTCTTGAGGCACATGCCCGTCCAGAGGATCAGGCGTTATTTGGAATCGTGCAGGGCGGGGATTACCGGCATTTGCGTGAAAAATCTGCAAAAGAGTTGATTTCAATGGACTTTCCGGGTTACGCTATAGGCGGATTATCTGTTGGAGAGCCTAAGGAAACGATGAACCGAGTGCTGGAATATACGGCCCCGCTTCTCCCTCAAAACAAACCACGTTATTTGATGGGAGTCGGGTCGGCAGATGCGTTAATTGACGGATCTATCCGTGGGATAGACATGTTTGATTGCGTTCTTCCAACAAGAATCGGCCGAAACGGAACGTGTATGACAAGCAAAGGCAGACTGGTCGTAAGAAACGCTTCAAATGCCAGAGACTTCCGCCCGATCGATGAAGCGTGCGGGTGCTATACCTGCCGCAATTACTCGAGGGCTTACATCCGGCATCTGATCAAAAGTGAAGAAACGTTCGGCGTCCGGCTTACTTCGTACCATAACCTGTATTTCCTACTGTCTTTAATGCAGCAAGTACGCGAGGCTATCCAGCAAGATCGTCTGCTCGATTTTCGGGAAACTTTTTTTGAACAATACGGCTTTAACCGTCCGGATGCTAAAAATTTCTAGATCGGGGAAGCTAAAGGGACAAGGGGTGAAACAGTGAGTACAATTATCGTATTGGTTTTGATGTTTCTCATATTCTATTTCCTTTTGATTCGTCCGCAGCAAAAGCAGCAGAAGCGGATTAAGGAAATGCATGCGAATCTGCAGAAGGGTGACCGTATCGTTACTATCGGCGGTATACACGGCACGATCGATGCTATTGATGAAAACAAACTTATCGTGGACGTAGACGGCAACATGAAATTGACGTTTGACCGTAACGCGGTCCGCGAAACAGTAAATGAATAGTTTGTACAGAATTCCCGTTTATGAATAAACGGGGATTTTTTCATCCTGTGAAAAAAGTATGTTTGCCACATCTTCATGGTTAAGTATAATGAAAAGCAGGAGGTGCTCTAATGGAAAAAGCCTGGGAAGAATGGAAGCTTGTTGTTTATCCGGTACTTGAGAGCAAAGTGAAGGAGTTTGAAACTCTGGGATACAAAAACATACATATAGACGAAATCTGGGAAATGAGCATAAACCAAATGAAAAAGCGTCAGGCAGAGCCGGCATTACATACAATTGTGCAAACAATACTGCATATAAAAATGCACGATTACATGCAGCAGAAAACGATCGAATCGTATAAAAAGATTGAACAAAAGAAAAACTATGATGAAGCACTGGAGGAAATACTGGCCCAGGTCAGCGGTAATATAGCAGAAAAGGTCGATTGACATTTAATTCTGCGCATACGTATAATTGCTTTTGTTTGAGAAACACTGAACGGCACGGATACAAAAGAGATGGACCAGGCGGCACGCTCCGCTCTGGTTTATTTATGGGAGCGGAAGTATCATATAACGGCGGATCGAAGCACGGAAGGATGAACCTGTAATGGTAAAGAAATCAAGGATTGTTTATTTCTTTTTAATTATTTTTGCGCTGGCGGCATTAATGATCCCAACGTCGGAGAAAATTTTGAACGGTATCGACCTCGGGCTTGATCTTCAGGGCGGATTTGAAGTGCTCTATGAAGTGGAGCCTCAGGAAGAAGGACAGGAAATTACAGATGAAACTTTGCAGAACACGGTAGCTGCGCTGACGCAGCGGGTGGACATTTTAGGTGTCTCCGAGCCGAATATTACCATTGAAGGTGACAACCGTATACGGGTGCAGCTCGCTGGTGTTGAAGATCAGCAGTCCGCACGGGAGCTGCTTTCTACAGAAGCGAACCTGAGCATCAGGGACGTGGACGATAATGAACGGCTCTCCGGAAGTGACATCCAGGAAGAAAGTGCTTCGGTAAACTTTGACGATTCAAACAACCCAATCGTCACAGTTTCCTTAAGAGACGGGGACCAGTTTGGACAAGTAACGGAAAATATTATTAATGAATACCAGCCTCCAAACAACCGGCTGGTCATCTGGCTGGATTACGAAGAAGGGGATTCCTACGAAGAGGAAGCCATGAAGGATGATCCAAAATTCATCTCTGCTCCGGCAGTGAGCGAGCCACTGTATACACAGGACATCCAGATTGAAGGCGACTTTAGTGTCGAAGAAGCGGAAAATCTTGCGGATATTTTGAATTCGGGGTCGCTTCCTGTAGATCTCGAGGAAGTATATTCGAACTCGGTTGGTGCTTCGCTGGGTGAACAGGCCATGGATAAAACCATTTTTGCCACGTTTATTGGCGTTGGGCTGATTTTCTTATTCATGCTCGTGTTCTATCGTTTTACTGGGTTTATCGCTGTTTTAACGCTCAGTACATACATTTATTTTGTACTTGCGATGTTTAACTTTATCCAGGGAGTGCTCACACTCCCTGGCATAGCGGCACTTGTCCTTGGGGTCGGCATGGCTGTTGATGCGAATATTATTACGTATGAACGGATTAAAGAAGAGATCAAATACGGCAGATCCATTTTATCGGCGTACCGTTCAGGAGCAAGAAGGTCTCTTGGTACAATTATCGACGCGAACGTCACAACTCTGATTGCTGCCGGGGTGCTTTTCTACTTCGGAACAAGCTCGGTTCAGGGCTTTGCCTTGATGCTGATCGTGAGCATACTGGTAAGCTTCATTACGGCAGTGCTTGGTACAAGGCTGCTTCTCGGTCTATGGGTGAACAGCCGGATCTTTAATAAAAAACCAAAGGTGTTTGGCGTAAAGGAGCGTGACATCCATGAACCTTAATAACAGCAGGAAGATCTTAAAACGGGTGATTCCTTTCGTCAAATTCCGGAATGTTTTTTTTCTGATTACTCTCGCCTATGTTCTTGCCGGAGCCATCCTTTTGTCAACGATCGGCTTGAACCTGGGCATCGACTTTCAAAGCGGATCAAGAGTAGAGGTCTCTGCAGATGAGCCATTAACTGAAGAACAGGTTCGCGCTGATTTTGAAGAGGTGGAAGGGAATTTGGAGCCGGACGATATTACACTTGGCGGAGATAATAATACAATTGCTTCCGCACGGTTTATCGGAGAGCTTTCCCAGGAGGAAATAGCTGCGGTGCAGACGTATTTTGAAGAAGAATACGGAAGCGTTCCAAATACGGGCACCGTTTCTCCTCAGGTCGGCCAGGAGCTGGCGCAGAATGCATTTATATCTGTGCTGATTGCTTCGCTCGGACTGATAATTTATATCACGATCCGCTTTCAGTTTTTATACGGAGTTGCTTCGATTATTGCCCTTCTTCACGATGCCTTCTTTATTATTGGCTTTTTCAGCCTGCTGCAGGTGGAAGTGAATGTGCCGTTTATTGCAGCGGTTCTCACGATTGTAGGTTATTCCATTAACGATACGATTGTGACGTTTGACCGGATCCGGGAAAACATGCCCCCGGCAGAGGAAATTGAATCATTTGAAGATCTTGCAGAAGTAGTGGATGTCAGCCTGAACCAGACGCTCACCCGCTCCATCAATACTGTGCTGACAGTAGTATTTGCGGCAGCGGCACTGTTTATGTTCGGAGGCGAAGGCATACGGTCCTTTTCTCTGGCCCTGCTTGTCGGCCTGGTAGCTGGAACGTATTCCTCCATTTTCCTGGCTGCCCAGGTGTGGGTGATCTGGAACTGGAAAAAAATTAAACGGGCCCGTGAAAAGGCGCCGGCAGAGGAAGAGCCGGAGTCCTGAACAGAAAGCTTCCCTTTTTGAAGGGAGGCTTTTTATGGTTATTTTTGCAATTATACGGGTATAATAAAGGAGAACACAGATTGTGAAGGGAGTGAAAAAATGAAAGCACAAACAGGTTTAATCATGGGACTTATTTTAGCACTTATTATCGCTGTTTTTGCCGTGATTAATGTAAATAGTGTAGAAGTGAATTTATTGTTTGGCACAGGAGAATGGCCGCTGATTATTGTCATTTTGGTTTCTGTATTGCTTGGAGCGATGGTGGCAGGGTTTCTCAGCATGTTCCGTATCTATAAGCTGAAAGCAGAAGTGCGCCGGCTCCGAAAAGCTACGAATGATCACAGCGCTGCTGTCGGATCAAGAACAGCCGGCACCACGCATGAAGATAATGATAAAGACAAATCGAGCCGTTCATCATAAATGCAGTAAATTTCGCTTCTTTTCCCTTTCCCGGGAAAAGAAGCTTTTTTTATGGAAGGTGGTGCAGATAAAATAGCTTTTATCCCATGAATATTTTCGATACAATAGTGAATGCAGATTAGGATCGTTTGAAACGCTAAAGCAAGAAAAGAGGAAGAGATATATGCTGCAGTCACGAACAAGATGGCATCAGCCCGATGTGGACGAACGTCTTGCAGAACAGCTTAAAAAAGAGCTGAATGTAAGTGTAATATCTGCGCGGCTTCTTGCTGCAAGAGGATTTGAATCAGCTGAGAAAGTCCGGCAGATGATTCATAATGACTGGTCTATTGTACATAACCCGTATTTGCTTGATGGAATGGAAGAAGCTGTCCGCCGTATTCAGCAGGCGGTTGAAAATAAAGAACGTATTCTCGTTTTCGGAGATTACGATGCGGACGGAGTGTCGAGTACCACTATTATGATCCGGCTCTTAAGCGAGCTTGGAGCTTCGTTTGGCTGGTATATTCCTAACCGGTTTACGGAAGGATATGGACCGAACGTTCCGGCTTTTCAATCGGCTCATGACGAAGGAGCCTCACTTATTATTACCGTGGATACGGGCATCGCGGCGGTTAATGAAATCCAGGCCGCCAATGATTTAGGCATGGATGTTATTATTACCGACCACCACGAACCACCTCCGGAGCTGCCGCCTGCGTACGCGATTATTAACCCGAAGAAACCGGGCTGTGCGTATCCGTTTAAAGAGCTTGCGGGGGTCGGGGTCGCCTATAAGCTAGCGCATGCTCTTCTTCCCGAGGAGCCTGTTCACTGGCTCGATATTGTCACGCTTGGCACGATCAGTGACCTTGTGCCGCTTGTGGAGGAAAACCGGCTGTTCGTGCAGCGGGGACTCGACCTGTTAACGAACAGCAAACTCCCCGGCATTCAGGCGTTAAAACGAATATGCAGCATTGAAGGGGAGCAGCTTGAAGAAGACCATGTCGGCTTTGCAATGGGTCCGCGCTTGAATGCAGCGGGCCGTATGGAAGAAGCAGATCCCGCTGTGCATCTTCTGACTGCAGCTACGCTTGACGAAGCAGAATCGTGGGCGGAAATGATCGATGACCTGAATAATGAACGCAAATCGCTTGTTGAAAGTATGGCCAAAGAAGCGGTGGAAGAGGTGGAAACGAACTTTCCCGTGGAAGACAATCCATTCATTATTGTGGCAGGAGAAGGATGGAACGCCGGTGTAATTGGCATTGTGGCAAGTCGTCTGGTGGAGAGGTATTACCGCCCGGTAATCGTTATGAGTATTGATGCTGCAAGTGGGGAGGCCAAAGGCTCGGCAAGAAGCATTGAAGGCTTTGATATGTTCCAGGAGCTTTCGAAAAACCGCGACGTGCTCCAAAAGTTCGGAGGGCACCCAATGGCGGCGGGCATGTCTTTGGACCCTGCCGATATCGACACCCTGAGAACCCGCATGGTCAGCCAGGCAAAAGAAACGCTGAGCAGCGAACTGCTTGTTCCGGCGACGCACATTGACGTGCATGTTTCGGTAAGTGACATTACCATTGACGCGGTCGAAGACCTGCGGAACCTTGCGCCGTTTGGCGTTGGTAATCCAAAGCCGGTTTTCCGGATTGAAAAAACGGTTCTCGAATCAGTGAAAACGATAGGCGCATCGAAAAATCACTTGAAGATGGCACTAGCTGCTGGCGGGAAAAAACTTGATTGTGTCGGATTTCATCTCGGGTATTTATCGGAAAGCCTGACAGAAAATGAAGAGGTCTCCGTGGTGGGGGAGCTGAGTATTAATGAATGGAACGGCTTCCGCAAGCCTCAGCTATTTTTAAAGGATGCGAAGGTGGAGCAGATACAAATATTTGACCGCAGAAAAGAAAAGCGGGTGACGTTTGCGGACAATACAGATACGGCAGTTCTGGCTTTCACAGAAGAACAGCGGAAAGAGCTGGCGGCATCTGCGGGACATGCTGCCGTTCTTAACGGTACCGATATGGAAGGAAGAACTCATCACGCTGCGAATGTAGTGATAGCGGATATGCCGGCCTCTCTTGAAACACTGAAGCAGGCACTTGCGGTGTTCCCGCAGGCGGCGAACATTTATGTCTACTTTCAGGGAAGAGAAAAAGCGTATTTTCATTCGATGCCTTCAAGAGAGCAGTTTAAATGGTATTATGCTTTCCTGAAAAAGCGCGGTTCGTTTGATCTGAACAGTCAGGGCAGGAAACTGGCCGAACATAAACAGTGGAAGACGGAAGATTTGTTTTTTATGAGCCAAGTGTTTTTTGAATTAGGTTTTGTTAAAATGAAGGATGC
Organism: Marinococcus sp. LNHM5E3-2.1; assembly: GCF_056034365.1. Classification (NCBI taxonomy): domain Bacteria; kingdom Bacillati; phylum Bacillota; class Bacilli; order Caryophanales; family Bacillaceae; genus Marinococcus; species Marinococcus sp. LNHM5E3-2.1. The sequence continues at coordinate 93,424 of NZ_JBQLIB010000007.1, read as the reverse complement.
GGTTGTCTCGGCAGAGGAAAAGCCTGCGAAAAAAGATTTAACTGACTCCTCCTCCTACCAGGAAAAAATGGAGGCTAGAAATGTCGAGCAGGAATTGATGTTTACTCCGTTTCCGCAATTAAAAAAACGGCTCCTTTCCTGGCTGCCGGAAAAGGAAGAAACTATATTAGATATTAGGAAGAAGGTAAACCATGGACTTTAAAGATTACATAACAGTGATCGAAGATTTTCCTGAACAGGGAATCCGGTTTAAAGATATTACAACTCTTATGCAGAACGGCCCGGTGTACCGGCAGGCGATCGACAACATGATCGAATTTGCCGGAAAGCATGATGTTGATGTAATTGTTGGACCGGAGGCAAGAGGGTTTGTAGTCGGGTGCCCGGTTGCTTATGCAATGGAAAAAGCATTTGTACCGATCCGCAAAGAAGGCAAGCTGCCACGGGAAACCATTACGGAAGATTACGGCCTGGAATACGGGGAAGCGAGCCTCTCGATTCATACAGACGCCATTAAGCCCGGCCAGCGTGTGCTTATCACCGATGACCTGCTTGCTACTGGAGGCACCGTAAGAGCTACTGTGCAGCTGGTGGAAAAGCTGGGGGGAGTTGTGGCCGGCCTCGCATTCTTTATTGAGCTTTCCTATCTGGATGCAAGAAACAACAAAGAATTGAATGACTACAATATCTATTCTCTAGTCACGTTTGATTAATAAGGATATTTGTCTTAAGCCCCCTGCCAACCAGTGGTTCGGGGGTTATTATTATACCTGGAAGAGTCTGCGGCGGAAAAAAGGCTTGAGGCTTGAAATTAGAGTCAATTAGCGTTATATTTCTTCATATTCAGATATTTATATCCGGTAGGTGTACCGTGTATCTATTATAAGGTGGAAAGGCGAATAAGGGTGATTCCATGACGATTGATGAAGTAATGGAAAAAGCGGGCGTTTATTTATCCGAAGCGAATGTCGCTTTTTTGGATAAAGCTTATCATTATGCAGAAAAAGCCCATCAGGAACAATACCGGAAGTCAGGCGAGCCTTATATCCTGCACCCTATTCAGGTAGCCGGTATTCTAATAGAACTGCAGTTGGATCCTGATACGATCGCAGCTGCTTTTATGCATGATGTGGTTGAAGACACAGAAGTGACCGTTGAAGATCTCGAACGGGAATTCAACAGCGAAGTTGCCATGCTTGTGGACGGCGTCACGAAGCTGAAAAAAATTAAATACAAATCGAAGGAACAGCAGCAGGCGGAAAACCACCGCAAGATGGTGGTCGCAATGGCCAAGGATATCCGGGTGATCCTGATTAAGCTTGCGGACCGCCTGCACAACATGCGGACCCTGAAGCATCTTCCACCGGAAAAACAGCGCCGCATTTCTAATGAAACATTGGAAATTTTTGCCCCGCTTGCTCATCGATTAGGTATTTCCACAATCAAATGGGAGCTTGAGGACACTGCGCTCCGTTACCTCGAGCCCCAGCAGTATTATCGCATTGTGAATTTGATGAAACAAAAGCGTGCCGAACGGGAAGAATACATTGACCAGGTGATTGATAACATTCAGGAAAACGTGAATGATTTAAAAATCAATGCCGAAATGTACGGGCGGCCTAAGCATATTTACAGCATTTACCGAAAAATGGTGAAGGATAAAAAGCAGTTTAATGAAATTTATGACCTGCTGGCTGTACGTATTATTGTTGACAGCATTAAAGACTGTTACGCCGTGCTTGGAATCATTCACACCTGTTGGAAGCCGATGCCGGGCCGGTTCAAGGACTATATCGCCATGCCGAAGGCTAATATGTACCAGTCCCTTCATACGACCGTCATCGGGCCGAACGGTGAGCCCCTTGAAGTACAGATACGCTCCAGGGAAATGCACCGTATCGCCGAATTTGGTGTAGCAGCCCATTGGGCGTATAAGGAAGGCAAAGACGCGCAGAACAAACAGTCCCTTGAAGACAAGCTCACCTGGTTCCGTGAAATTCTGGAATGGCAGGATGATACGCCGGACGCCCAGGAGTTTATGGAATCACTCAAGATCGACTTGTTTTCCGACATGGTATTTGTGTTCACGCCAAAGGGCGATGTCATTGAGCTTCCGAGAGGCTCAGTCCCGATTGATTTCGCCTACCGGATTCATACGGAGATCGGCAACCGGTCGATTGGGGCAAAGGTGAATGGCAAAATGGTGCCGCTCGATCATGAGCTGACTACCGGCGATATTGTGGAAATGCTTACGTCCAAGCATTCCTACGGCCCCAGCCAGGATTGGCTGAAGCTGACGAAGAGCTCTCATGCCAAAAACAAAATTAAGCAGTTTTTCAAAAAAGAACGGCGTGAAGAAAATATTCAAAAAGGCCGTGAAATGGTGGAGCGCGAGCTGCGGGCGCAAAACTACGAGCCAAAAGAGATATTAAACGAAGAGAACCGGCAGGAAACAGCTGACAAATTCAGCTTTTCCAACGATGAAGATATGTTTGCGGCAGTAGGATATAACGGGGTCAGTCCGAAGCAGATCGTTACAAGGCTGACTGACCGGGCCCGCCAGGAGCAGGAGCAGGCCGCTGAACAAAAGTCTGTAGCTGAAGCCGTTAAAGACGTACAGCCTGCAACGCCGACGAGAAAGACTGGTGCCGGAGTTAGAGTGAAAGGCGTCGATAATCTGCTCGTGCGCCTATCGCGGTGCTGTAACCCGGTTCCCGGCGATGAAATTGTAGGCTTTATTACAAAAGGCCGGGGTGTTTCCGTGCACCGTAGCGACTGTCCAAATATTAAAAACGAAGATTCAGAACCACGTCTGTTGTCTGTGGAATGGGAAGGCGCAGCTGAGAAATCGAAAAACTATAATGTAGATATTGAAGTGACTGGCTATGACCGGCGCGGGCTTTTAAACGCTGTACTGCAGGCGGTGACTGAAACGAAAACCAACATGAGTGCTGTCAGCGGCAAAGCAGATAAAAACAAAATGGCTATTATTCACGTAACAGTAAATATCAGCAATACCGATCATCTGCGCCGGGTCGTGGATAAAATTAAGGGACTTCCTGACATTTATTCCGTACGGCGGGTGATGCATTAACGATTTGCAGGAAAGAAAGGGTCGTTCAGCGTGAAAGTGGTACTGCAGAGAAGCAAAGAGGCGGCGTGCCGCGTCGGGGATGAAATAACAGGAGAAATATCTTCAGGACTGGTGCTTTTTGTAGGCATTCACGGAGAAGATACGGAAAAGGACCTGGCGTGGATGGCCGAGAAGGTGAGTAATCTCCGCGTATTTGAAGACGAAGCGGGGAAAATGAACCGGTCTGTGCTCGACGCGGGAGGCCGCGTGTTATCTATTCCTCAGTTTACGCTCTATGGTAATACGCAGAAAGGACGCCGGCCGAACTTTATGGAGGCGGCCCCGCCGGAGCAGGCCAAAGCGTACTACCTCCAGTTTAACGACCTTCTCGCAGAACAAAGTGTTCATGTGGAAACAGGAGTGTTCGGCGCGGATATGGATATATCTCTTACGAATGACGGCCCGGTGACACTCATCCTGGATTCCCCGAAAAGCCAGGGAAATGGTTGACAATCCCCGGGAAGATTCGTAAGATTGTTTTACAGAAGAACAGCTAAAGCCGATGATAAAGAAAGTAAACAGCGCGGCAGACTGCCAGAGAGGAAGGACCTGAGGCTGGAAGTCCTTCTCTTTCTCCCCTGTTGAAAGACACTTTGTAGGTTTTATTTCGAACGCTGCCAAGCAGCCGGTAGGAATAAACGTACGCCTTCGTTACAGGCATAAAGTGGAAACGAGTGTCGTTTCAATTAGGGTGGCAACGCGGATCAACCGTCCCTCATGATTCATGAGGGACGGTTTTTTTATGTGGAAAGAGTGAACATATTAAGGGAGGAAAGAGCATGGCTTATCGAATTCCAAGAGGGACCCAGGATATACTGCCGGGCGAGTCGGAAAAATGGCAGTTTATTGAACAAAAAATAGACGATATCTGCAGCCGGTTCAACTACAGTGAAATAAGAACCCCTGTTTTTGAACAAACCGAGCTGTTTGCACGGGGAGTGGGGGACTCCACGGATATTGTACAAAAAGAAATGTACACGTTCGAAGACAAAGGCGGAAGACAGCTCACACTCCGCCCGGAAAATACGGCTTCTATCGTGCGTTCCTACGTAGAAAACAAAATGTACGGATGGGCCGGACAACCGGTGAAACTGTATTACACCGGGCCGATGTTTCGCTATGAGCGTCCACAGTCCGGACGCATGAGGCAGTTTGTGCAATTCGGCGTGGAAGCGATCGGAAGTGCGGATCCTGCGATTGATGCAGAAGTTATCGGACTTGCCATGCAGTTTTATGAAGAAATGAATCTCAAGGGCCTTAAGCTGGTTGTCAACAGCCTTGGGGACAAGGAGAGCCGCACGGCTCACCGTGAGGCGCTTGTTTCTCATTTTGAGCCCCGTATCGGAGAATTCTGCAGTGACTGCCAGGAGCGCCTGCATACCAATCCGCTCCGGATTCTGGACTGCAAAAAGGATAAAGACCACCCGCTGATGGCAGATGCGCCTTCTATTCTTGATCACTTAAATGAAGAGTCAAGCAGCTATTTCAACCAGGTGAAAACAATGCTTGATGAAATGGGCATTCCTTACGAGGTGGATGCGAACCTTGTACGCGGTCTTGATTATTACACCCACACGGCCTTCGAAATTATGATTGAAGGAGAAGGCTTTGGCGCGATTACAACGCTTATGGGCGGTGGCCGCTACAATGGGCTGATTGAGGATATTGGCGGACCGGACACGCCTGGCATCGGCTTTGCGCTTAGCATTGAGCGGCTGCTGATGGCACTCAATACCCAGAACGTTGAATTGCCGGCAGAAAAAAACCTGGACTGCTACATTGTAGCAATGGGAGAAGAAGCCAAAAAACGCTCCGTTTCCCTGGTGCATGAGCTCCGGAGAGCAGGCGTCAAAGCCGATAAGGATTACATGGACCGTAAAACAAAAGCCCAGTTTAAAGCCGCGGACCGTACAAACAGTACCTTTACCGTGGTCATTGGCGACGATGAGCTGGAAGCAGAAGCAGTTAACATTAAAAATATGGAAACAGGCACGCAGGAAGAAGTGGCGCTGTCGGCATTTATTACTACTATGCAGGAACGTACAGGGAGGAAAGCACAATGATAGGACGGACGCATCATTGCGGAGACATTCAGGAAGCGCTGATAGGCGAAAAGGTAAGATTGAAGGGCTGGGCCCAGACCCGCCGGGACCTGGGCCAGGTGGTATTTATTGATCTCAGGGACCGTTCGGGGATCGTGCAGATAGTAGCGACTCCGGAACAGTCCCAGGAGGCACTGAACGCAGCGGAAAGGGTCCGCAGTGAATATGTGCTCGACGTAGAAGGAATTGTCGTACAGCGCGATGAAGAAACGTACAATGAAAAAATCCCGACCGGAAAGGTGGAAGTCCGGGTTGATAAGCTTTCAATTATGAATGCCTCAAAACCACTTCCGTTTCAGATTGAAGCAGATACTAACGTTTCTGAAGATGTCCGGCTCCGCTATCGCTACCTTGATCTTCGGCGTCCGGACATGCAGGAGACGTTCAAACTCCGTCATCAGACAACCAGGTTTATCCGCCGTTTTCTCGATGACCGTGATTTTTTCGATATGGAAACACCGATGCTCACCAAAAGCACCCCTGAAGGCGCAAGAGACTATCTGGTGCCAAGCCGGGTCCACCCCGGGGAATTTTATGCTCTGCCACAGTCCCCGCAGCTGTTTAAACAGCTTTTAATGGTCTCGGGATTTGAGCGTTATTACCAGATTGTACGTTGTTTCCGGGATGAGGACCTGCGGGCTGACCGGCAGCCAGAATTTACCCAGGTGGACATTGAGACGGCCTTTCTGGACACAGAGGACCTGTTCTCCATGATGGAAACAATGATGGCCGGGCTGTTAAAGGAAACGCGCGGTGTCGACATTGAAACACCATTCCCCCGTATGACGTATTATGAAGCGATGAACCGCTACGGATCCGACAAGCCGGAAACAAGATTTGGCATGGAGCTTATAGAGCTGACCGATGTTTTGAAGAACAGTGATTTTAAAGTATTCAAAAATGCTGCGGCTTCGGGAGGCATCATTAAAGGACTGAACGTCAAAGGCGTGGCTAACCAGATGTCGCGCAAGGAAATTGACGATCTGGCAGAATTTGTGGCTGCCTACGGGGCGAAAGGGCTTGCCTGGCTGAAGGTAGAGGAAGAGGAACTGAAAGGCCCGGTTGCGAAGTTCTTAAGCGATGAGGAAACAGCATCGCTCCGGGAAGCGATGGGAGCAGAAGCAGAAGATCTACTGTTCTTTGGAGCAGACAGCCACCAGGTGGTTTGGGATTCTCTTGGTGCCCTGCGCCTGAAATTCGGAAAAGAGCTCGACATGATTGACCGCAGCACCTTTAATTTCCTATGGGTCACAGAATTTCCGTTGATGGAATATAACAAAGACGAAGACCGCTATGTAGCGATGCACCATCCATTTACACGGCCGGTGGAGGACGATGCCCACCTGCTTGAAACAAAGCCGGAAGATATCAGAGCCGAGGCTTACGACCTCGTGTTGAATGGTTATGAAATTGGCGGGGGATCGCAGCGTATTTATGAAAAAGATCTGCAGGAGAGAATGTTTACGGCTCTTGGATTTAATAAAGAAGAGGCGAAAGAACAGTTCGATTTTCTTATGGAAGCCTTTGATTACGGTGCACCGCCACACGGTGGCATAGCGTTTGGCCTTGACCGGATTGTCATGATCCTCGCAGGCAGAAATAATCTGAGAGATACGATCGCCTTCCCGAAAACGGCGAGCGCAACCGATCCATTAACTCAGGCGCCTGGGAAAGTCAGCAGCAGACAGCTTGATGAACTTCATCTTAAGCTCGATGTGTTTGAAAAAGACGAGGAAGACGAATAAAAAGCTATAAATGGTCAAGCTGATGAAACTTTTCAACAAAAACACCGGGGTCTGAATTGATCTGAAAAGTGCGGATGCCTTGAATCGTGTGAATGTAAAGAAAACCTATTTTTCCAGGTTCATAGCGGTATGATACGTCGAGCACTTCCTTGAGAGGGTAAGAAATCTCCTGATCGTGGCCGTAGGCGATATGATCTTCTTTCAAGCAAAGAGGGATTTCCACAGGGACCCGTTTTTTCTGAAAATCCTCAATTACGTGTTCTGTATACGTTGCATTAAGCCTGGCTAGTGTTTCTGTCATCATCTGCTCCTTTTAAGGCTCTGGCCACCTTGGAATGTTGTAGTAACGTTCTTGACCGAATTATACGAAAGTGCTAATATATAATCAAACAATGTGAAGAGTCCTGAGGTGTTCGTGAAGCACTGATCGTTTTGAGCCAACACATTCACATTGGGAGCCTGTCGTCTTGTTCTGGAGTACAAGCCTCAATGTTTGGGGAAGTATGAACGAACAAGCAAGGCACCCACCTGCCATGAGCAGGTTCAAAAACAAGTTCGTTTGACGGCACATTGGGACTCTTCCTGTTTTATTTAAATTGTTATGCATCCTCCGGCGCGTGAACAGTGCACCGGAGGTTTTTTACATAAATCCGGCGAAACTGGTGAATTGTTACGGCAGTAAGAGAAACGCAGGTGAACATACATTGAGAAAACTCCGCTCTAAGCTTCTGGTAATCACCTTAATTATAACAGCGCTTCCGCTGTTAATCTTTGGGGTGGTTTTGTTCGAATCCCAGCGTTCAGAAATGGAATCCCAGCTTGAGGGTTCTTTATTTTCGTTGTCCAATAATCTGTCGTTAACGATGGAAAGTGTTCTGTCGGAACGAATGAATGATCTGGATATGATGACGATGAATCCCGTTTTGCAGGATGAGAATGCAGAGCCTTCCGATATACGAAACGAGCTTGAACAAATGGTGGAAGCGGAAAATTTATATATGGGCATTGTTTACATAGATACGAATGGAGATATTGTTACGTCCACCCGGGATGAAGTGATAGGCAAAAACGTCTCCGACCGCGTATGGTACCAGAAGGCACGCGAGGGAAATCCAACACTTGAAGAAGCGTTTATAGATCCAATTTTAAAGCAGCCAATTATTCCTCTCGCAGGACCGGTGAAAAATGATGCAGGAAATGTGATGGCTGTCATCTCCCCCTCAATTAATGAAAATGCGCTGTGGGAAGTGCTCTGGCAGCGCCTGAATAAAATGGGCGAGCATGAACGTTTTTCCGGTCAGGCCTTTGTCGTTAATAATGAAGGGGAATACATTGCTTACCCGAACTCGGGCTACGTGCTTGAGGAAAGCTTTCTTGAAGAGCAGGGAATGGAAGAAAATTCTATCGAAGAGCTGATCGCGGGGCAGGAGGATCAGCTGATTGAGCACGGAAATGATGTTTCCGTAGTTACCCCGGTGGAAAACGTAGGAAGTCTGGCAAATGAATGGTACGTCGGCTATACGGTACCAAAAAGCGGGTTCTACGCGAATCTCCGGCAGCTTGTCTACAGCTACTTGTTTGTTTTCAGCATTGTTTTGATTATTACGGTATTTGCCGTTTTTAAGCTCTCCAAATACATTGTGCATCCTGTCGAGCGCCTTGCAGAAGCGACAAGCCGTTTTGCAATAGGTAAAAAGGTGTTTCCGCTGCAGACCAATGCCTACGAAGAAGTGGACGTGCTGACTAATACATTTAATCATATGTCAGAACAGCTTGAAGAAAGAGAGCGGGGGCACCGCCAGTCCACGATGATTCTGGAAACGACAGATAACGGGGTAATAGCTGTTTCCAGAGATTTTACGAATATCACTACGTTTAATGCTATGTGTGAAAAGCTGTTTGGACTCGACCGGAAAGAGGCACTCGGACACTCCGTGCAGCAGGTAATGCAAAAATCTGAAGACTTCCGCATGTTCGCACAGGAAATAGAAGCACACCGCCTGAATGACATGCAGCTGGAAATGAAAGAAATCGAAGCCCCTATCAATGGAAAAAACCGTACTTTCTTAGTGAATATGACAGTTCTCCCTCCCGTGGATTCCCGGGAGTCCTCTGAGGGCATTGTACTTATATTTAACGATATTACAGAAAAGAAGGACATGGAAAATGAGCTTGTCCGAAGCGAAAAGCTGAAAATGGTAGGGCAGCTGTCTGCAGGTTTTGCACATGAAATCAGGAACCCACTCACCACTATCAAAGGATTCGTTCAGCTGTTCCGCCAGGCGGCGAAAAAAGAAAAGGATATTCAGCATTACGATTTAGTATTGAACGAAATTGACCGGATGAACAGCATTGTGGAAGATCTGCTTGGTCTTGCCAGACCTACCAGCTCCGGCGATGAACACAGTATTCAGGTGAACAGCCTGCTTGAAGAACTGCTCGAGCTTTACAGCCAGCAGGCTGTAAAAAACAAAACGTTCATTTATACGAATTTTGATGATCTTCCGGAAATCATCGGGGACCGCAAGAAATTATCCCAGGTGTTTGTGAATCTGATCAAAAACGGTCTGGAAGCGATGCCGGACGGAGGCGTGCTGCGGGTGGAAACATCCATGCACTGGACCGGAGAGCCATATTATGAAGTGAAAATAAAGGATACTGGAAGCGGTATGAGTGAAGAGCAGCTGCAGAAAATCGGAAATCCTTTTTATACGACCAAATCAAACGGAACCGGTCTCGGGCTGATGACCGTGTTTCAAATTGTGGAGGATTTTAAAGGAACGCTGGAGGTCGATTCCGCTCCTGGAAGCGGAACCGAATTTAACGTGCGGCTCCCGGCGCAGCTGGCCGGGGAAACGACGAGCAGTGAGAGCCAAAATGTAAATTAAAGACGCCTGTACTTAAGGCGTCTTTTTGGTGTAAACCCCGATTCGACAGGCGGCACAGCAGGCCGCTTATATTTTCTTCTTTGCTGGTTTGATCTGGTAGTACACGTCCGCCAGGGCTTTTTCAAATTTGCTGTTGTTTTTCGGTTCGTAATACTGCTCGTTTTTAAGCTTGTCCGGCAGGTATTGCTGCGGCACCCATCCCCGCTCGTCATTATGCGGGTACTCGTACTCGCTGCCGCGGCCAAGAGCACCGGCCCCTTTGTAATGGGAGTCCCGGAGATGGGAGGGAATGCCTGGCGTGCCTGTTTTCAGCATCGCCTCCCGCGCTGCATCAAGCGCTTTATAAGCGCTGTTTGATTTAGGGGAAAGGCAGAGCTCTATGACGGCATCCGCAAGCGGTATTCTTCCTTCCGGGAAGCCCAGCCGCTCGGCAGCTTCAACAGCAGCAAGGGCCCTCGGACCCGCCTGGGGGTTTGCCAGCCCGATGTCCTCATAGGCAGTGACGATAAGCCGGCGGCCGATGCTGATTAAGTCCCCGGCTTCAATTAAACGGGCGAGGTAATGAAGCGCGGCGTCAGGGTCACTGCCTCGAATGGATTTTTGGAAGGCGGAAAGCACATCGTAATGGTGGTCGCCGTCTTTATCGTGAGTGAAACGCTTCTGTTGAATGCATTCCTCCGCCACCCTTTGAGTAATGCGGATGATTCCGTCATCGTCCGGCTTCGTGCTGAGCACGGCAAGCTCAAGCGCGTTAAGCGCAGCACGCACATCGCCGCCGCCCGCTTCGGCCAGATGCGTGTGTGCCTCCGTGGTTATTTCTGTCTGGTACGCGCCCATCCCATTCTTTGGATCACGGAGACTGCGTTCGATCAGCTGCTTCATTTCTGGTATGGAAAGCGGCAGCACCTCAAATATATGTGTGCGGCTGCGTATTGCCGGGTTAATAGCGTGGTAGGGATTGGCAGTAGTAGCTCCAATCATGATAATCAATCCGCTCTCAAGGTAGGGAAGCAGAAAGTCCTGTTTCGTTTTATCGAGCCGGTGCACTTCGTCCATAATAACAATCAACTGGTCTGACATTTTGGCTTCCTGCACGGCGAGTTCCATATCCTTTTTATTGTTCATAACGGCGTTCATTTTTTTATAGGCAATATCTGTACTTCCTGCGATGGCAGAGGCGATCGATGTTTTTCCTGTGCCCGGCGGGCCGTATAAAATCATGGAGGAAAGTTTCTTTGTTTCCACCATACGCGCAATCATTTTGCCTTCCCCGAGAATATGCTCCTGGCCGGAAACTTCTTCGATAGAGACAGGACGCATCCGGTAGGCAAGAGGCTGTTTGGATGACATGTAGTTTCTCCTTTCGTAAACAGTTCACGTTGAAATTGTATCATGTTTTCTCTTATAGGAGGATGAACAGCACACCGCAGTTATGATATACTAACATTAATTCCAACTGTTTTTATCAGCATTAGAAGCTGGGCAGCCAAATGACAAAGCAACTAACCAATCAGCAGAATCATTGAAGATGTAACAGGTACTCACAGGCCTGACAGGAAGGGATGACGGCATTGAAAATTTCAACTAAAGGCAGATACGGACTGACGATTATGATGGCGCTTGCGAGAAAGCATGGGAGCGGCCCTACATCCCTGAAATCCATCGCACGGGATCATAATCTTTCCGAGCATTATTTGGAGCAGCTGATTGCTCCGCTTCGAAACGCCAGCCTCGTGAAGAGTGTGAGGGGGGCCTACGGTGGCTATATGCTTTCTAAAGAACCGGCTGACATAACGGCGGGCGATATTATCCGTGTCCTTGAAGGCCCAATCAGCCCGGTCGAGGTCCTCGATGACGAAGAGCCGGCTAAACGGGACCTATGGCTGAAAATCCGGGATGCTGTGAAGGATGTCCTCGATAGTACTACGCTTGATTATCTGGCGGAGTATCAGGGCGACGAAGAACAGGAAAATTATATGTTTTATATCTAACTCTTGAAGGTATGAAAAGTATACATGCGAAATCTCCACGCCGCATCCGGCATGGAGATTTTTTTATGATAAATTTTTCAGGGGGAATGGCCGTGGCCGTAGAAAATATTATCGTTGTTGTAATCTTTTTACTTATCCAGCTATTCGCAGATAAATTAATATCATCCGAAAAGATCGGTCGTTTCAGCTGGCTGTCATTTTCCGGAGGGGTGGCCGTCGCGTTTATTTTTGTGTACATACTTCCGTATCTGCATGATGAACAAAGCAAATATGGTGAAAGTTCTTTTCGGGGTTTGACGTTTGAGTCGGAATTTTATCTGCTCAGCCTGGTGGGACTTATCATTTACTTTGTTATTCACAATATTGCGGTGCGGGCCTATCATTCTACGAGCAGAGGGGAGGGGCAGTTTTTCTGGATTCAAATTGCCTTTTTTGCCCTGTATAATAGTATGGTCGCCTACACAGTGTTCGGATCCGACGTTCAGGGACTGCAGACAGTTTTTTACGGGGTGGCAATTGGGCTTCATTTTATGGCTATCTCGCATGATCTGCACCGGGAGGATGCGGGCCGGTATAAGCGGGGAAGGTATTATCTGGCAGGAGGTATTTTATTTGGCTGGATATTTGCCATTGTGTTTACGCTGCCGGAAATTGTACTGGCTATTACGTTTGCGGTCATTGCAGGCGCGATGATATTTAATGTGCTGAAAAAAGAAATGCCGACAGAAGAATCCGCTCATCTGCCGACCTTTTTATGGGCAGCATTCATCTATACTGTCGTAACAGAAATATTGAAGCTGCTGTTTAATTGGTAAGCGCAGCTGCATATAAAAAAGCAAACATTTCTAATTAAAGATCGTATTTAAGCGCAAGCTCGGCCGCCCGTAGCCGGGTATCGACCGTTTGATGCTCTTCAAGCATCTCCCTGACCGTTTCAATCGCTTTGCCCTTCAGCACACCGCCGCTGATAAACGCTACATCAAAAATGATTTCATTCAGCACATCGAGGTGGTGGGTTAAGTCTGTGATGGTTTTTGGCGAGCGGAGGGAGGCCTGCAGCTCTTTACTGAAATCATTGCGGTTAAGCGGCTCTTTGTTGAAAAACCAGCTGACGGTCTTCTGATGGGGATAGCCGAGGCCCTTTTTCTGGTTATCAACGTTTGGGACATAAATGTACTGCGAGGTGACCGTGCAGAAATATACGTCACGGTTGTTGTCGTCCGGCACAATCACGAGGTCGTCCAGTTTCATCTGGGAAATAAAATTGTACACATTCGTGGCTCCCTCATCCATATCAAAGCGGGCCAGTTCCTTTTTGATTTTTTCATAGCTGAGGCCATTCAGGGATTTTCCGATGGAATATCCAATAGCGATAAAATCATACTCTAAAAAATTATGCAGCTGGTTGGTGCCGTTAGGTAAAGGCCGGAGCATCCAAACATTTTTCACTCACACATCCCGCACTTTCATAAAATAATAGGAAACAAAATACATATTACACGGGAAACGAAAGCGCAGGCAAGGAAATAGACAAAAAAACTCCTATTTGTTAATGTAAAAAATAATGTTATTCCGATTATATGAAATAACTCCATTAGGAGGAGAAGAAATATGCCCGCTATATATGCAGATCATGCGGCCACTACGCCGCTTCATCCAGAAGTGGCTGAAGCTATGATCGATTCTATGAAAAAGCCGGCAGGAAACCCTTCGAGTGTCCACGAGTACGGCCGCGGGGCCAGGAAAAGACTCGACGGGGCCCGCCGTACGGTAGCGTCATCTATAAATGCAAGTCCGAAAGAGATTGTATGGACGAGCGGAGGCACAGAAAGTAACAACCTGGCGCTCCGCGGTTTTATGCATGCCAACCAGGAAAAAGGAAACCACCTGGTGACAAGTGCCATTGAGCACCATGCTGTATTGCATACGGCTCAGGCGCTTGAGAAAGAAGGATTTCAGGTCACATACGTACGCCCCGACGAGCAGGGCATCGTTTCGGTGGAAAAAATTATGGCAGCAGTGACTGAGAAGACGGTACTGGTTTCATTAATGTATGTGAACAATGAAACAGGAGTGGTCCAGCCTGTCCATGAAGCTGCTGAAAAGCTTTCGGAAAAAGGTGTTGCCTTCCATACTGATATGGTGCAGGCCTATGGACAGCTGCCGTTTGACGTAAAAGAAACACCGGTAACGATGGCAACCATGACGGCTCATAAAATTAACGGTCCTGCAGGAGCAGGAGGTTTATTCGTTCGTCAGGGCACCAAAATTCGTCCGGAATTGACGGGCGGGGAACAGGAAAGAAAACGCCGGGCAGGCACGGAAAACGTAGCCGCCGTCGAAGGCTTTGCCAAAGCCGCTGAGCTGCAGATGAACAGTCTGGAGAAACGCCGGCAGGAGCTGGAATCGCTCAGTGCGGCATTTTTAGCTGAGCTTGACCGCAGCGGGGTCTTTTATCAAATTAACGGCGGGCATGCAGAAAAAAGTCCGCATATTTTAAATGTGTATTTCCCAGGAATTCAGCTCGAATCATTTCTTGTGCAGATGGATATGGAAGGCGTAGCCGTTTCAAGCGGTTCGGCATGCACTGCCGGGACTGTAGAACCGTCTCACGTCCTTGAAGCAATGTACGGCAAAGACGCACGTATCTATGAATCCGTCCGGTTCAGCTTTGGGTACGGAAACACCGTGGCAGATATGAAAACCACGGCGCAGGCAGCTGCGAAAATAAGCCGGAAAATGAAGGAAAAGGAGGCTTTGAAATGACCAATGAAGAGACACGGATTGTGGTAGGAATGTCCGGGGGAGTGGACTCCTCCGTTACGGCCGCTCTATTAAAAGAGCAGGGCTATGAAGTGATAGGTATTTTCATGAAAAACTGGGATGATACAGATGAGTCGGGAATGTGTACGGCAACGGAAGACTATGAAGACGTAATTGCGGTATGCAACCAATTAGACATCCCCTACTACGCTGTGAATTTTGAAAAAGAATACTGGGACCGGGTCTTTACGTACTTTCTGGAAGAATACAAAGCCGGCCGTACCCCGAATCCTGACGTGATGTGCAACAAAGAAATTAAGTTCCGTGCGTTTATCGACCACGCGTTTAATCTCGGGGCAGACTACGTCGCGACCGGGCACTATGCACGCGTGGACCATACCGGGAGCGGAACGTATCTTCTGCGCGGCGTGGACAGCAACAAGGACCAGACGTATTTTTTGAATCAGTTAAGCGAAGAACAGCTGAGCCGTGTGCTGTTTCCACTCGGAGAGTACGATAAATCCGAAGTCCGGAAAATGGCGGAAGAGCGGGACCTTGAAACGGCTGGAAAGAAAGACAGCACCGGGATCTGCTTCATAGGAGAGCGGAATTTCAAGGATTTCCTGCAGGAGTATCTTCCAGCCCAGCCGGGCGACATGGAGAGCCCTGAAGGAGAAGTGAAGGGCCGCCACGACGGGCTGATGTACTACACGCTCGGCCAGCGCCAGGGGCTTGGTATCGGCGGCTCCGGGGAACCATGGTTTGTCGTGGACAAAGACATGGAACGTAACGTTCTGATTGTCGGACAGGGCGGCAATCATAAGCGATTGTATTCCGAGCAGCTGACTGCCTCTGAACCTAACTGGATTCATGAGCCGGAAGCCTTTCCATTTTCCTGCACTGCGAAATTCCGGTACCGCCAGAAAGACCAGGGCGTTACCGTCCATCAAAAAACAAATGGAGAACTGCTCGTAGAGTTTGATGAACCGCAGCGCGCAGTGACTCCGGGACAGGCTGTAGTCTTTTATGACGGGGATGTGTGTCTTGGAGGTGCAACAATAGAAGAAGCGATGATGAAGGAAGGCGTTGCAACGTAACGTTTTCCTTTTTCTTGGTTCCTGCTGTTTGCCGGTAAGGCTTTTCAATCGCCCGGGATCGTGAAATAATACAGAAACAAGACATGAAAAGGATGATAGTATGGATGAAAATCAGCAGGCAATGGAGCATTTGCAAAACGGGGATTTTGAAGAAGCAGCAAGGCTTTTGAATGAGCAGATGGAATCGGAACCGAATGACCCTGTCGCGTACATAAACTTCGGTAATCTGCTTGCAGAAGCCGGTGAAGATGATAAAGCCATCCGTTTTTTCACGAAAGCACTGCAGATTGATGAAACAGCAGCCACAGCCTATTACGGGGCTGGGAATGTATTATATAACCGGGAAGAGTACGCTGAGGCCATTACGATGTACAAAGGAGCTCAGCAGCAGGGACTTGAAGACTCGAGTCTGTTTTTCATGCTCGGACTGAGCTACCTGCAGTCCGACCGTCTTCCGTATGCGATTGCTAATTTCAAGCGCTCGGTGGAGCTCGACGAATCGGATGCCGAAGCCAGATATTATTACGCCCTGTCGCTTGCTCAGCAGGAGGAAGTTGATCAGGCGGAAGCAGAATTTAAAAAAGTGGTGGAGCAGGATCCGGACCATGCCGATGCCCACTATAATCTGGGAGTGGCTGCTCTGTTTAATGAACGGGCGGAGGAAGCTCTCAGCTTCTTCGAGAAAGCACTTGAAGCAGAGCCTGAACACGCATTGGCAGAGAACGGCAGACAGCAGGTTCAACAGCTGCTAAGCGAAAAGTGAGGTTGTGCTATGGAGAACGGACACGATGAACAGGAACTGCTCGAGCCCTACGTCCTCGGAACGGTGCAGCACGTTATATTTCGGAATGAAGAAAATGGCTACACAGTAGCGAAAGTGAAAATTAAAGAATCGATACCTGCCTTTGAAGAAAGTACAACGACCATCGTCGGCATTCTTCCAACGGTGGAGGCAAATGAACGGTATCGTTTTAACGGCGAGATTAAACAGCATCCGCGGTTTGGCACCCAGTATCAGGTCATCTCTTATCAAAAGGAAATACCGACCGAACGCTCAGCGTTAATCGACTATTTATCGAGTGACCGCTTCCCGTACATCGGGCCAAAGACAGCGGAAAAATTGGTCGACCGCTTTGGGGCCAAAGTAATTGATGAGGTTCTCGAGCGCCCGGAAGCCCTCGAAAAAATTCCCGGACTGAATGAAGAGAAACGCAGACAAATCCGCACCGCCATGCTCGAAAATCAGGGCATGGAGCATGCGATGACGCTTCTTGTACGATACGGATTCGGTACGGATCTTGGCGTGAAAATATACAATCAGTACCGCGAACGGACCCTTGATATTATTCAGCATGATCCCTACCAGCTCGTCTGGGATGTGGACGGGGTCGGCTTTACAAAAGCGGACCGGCTCGGAGAAAACACCGGCATCCAAAAAAATGACCCAAGTCGTCTGAAGGCGGGAGTGCTGTTTGAACTGTATGAACGGACGATGCAGGACGGCCATGTGTATATCCCGAAGCAGCAGCTTCTTGACAGCGCAGAGCAGCTGCTTGCCGACCCTGCCGTTACTATTGATCAGCAGGAGCTGAAGCTCGTCCTGCAGGAGCTTGTAAATGAAGAACGGGTGCGTATTGACGATGATCGTGTTTATATCGCCTCTTTATATTTTGCAGAAAAAGGGTTTGCTGGCAGGGTGCATAAACTGCAGGAAGAAGCGGAAGAAAAAGAATATTCCCAGGCGGACCTGCTGCAGGCTCTCGGAGAAGTAGAAGAAAAGTTTGATATTGAGTATGCCGAACAGCAGAAGGAAGCAATCCAGACGGCTATGGAAGAGCCGGTAATGCTGCTTACAGGCGGACCGGGGACCGGAAAGACCACGATCATCCGGGCTATTGTGGAAGTGTACGCCTCGCTCTATGATGTTTCTCTGGACCCTTCCGAATATTCAGGCAAGAAGCCCTTCCCTGTACTGCTTGCTGCCCCGACCGGCCGGGCGGCGAAGCGGATGAAGGAGTCCACCGGCCTGCGTGCAGTGACAATTCATAAACTGCTCGGGTTTAGCGGGGAAGGAGAAAACGAGCTGTTTGAAAAGGATGAATATGAGCCTCTCGAAGGGGAGCTGCTGATTGTCGATGAAGTATCGATGGTGGACATGTGGCTGGCCAATCAGCTGATCCGTGCGGTCCCGAAAGGAATGAAGGTCGTGTTCGTTGGGGATGAGGATCAGCTTCCTTCGGTAGGACCGGGCCAGGTGCTTGGAGATTTGCTTGAAGCCGGTACTATACCGACTGTAAGCTTGTCGGTTGTGTACAGGCAGACGAATCAGTCCTCGATTGTAGAGCTGGCCCATGCAATGAAGGAGGGCGGGCTGCCGGACGATTTTGAACAGCCGTTTGAAGACCGGCGGTTTTTCCCATGCACGAAAACTCAGGTTGCCGATGTGGTGGAGAAAACGTGTGCCGGTGCCATTCGCAAAGGCTACGATCCGATGGATATTCAGGTGCTTGCCCCGATGTACCGGGGAGAGGCAGGAATTCACGCCTTGAATGAACGGCTGCAGGAAATGTTTAACCCCCGGACGCCTCAAAAACGAAGTGTAACCTTCGGAGACGCTGTTTACCAGAAGGATGATATCGTTCTTCAGCTTGTAAACAACGGCGAGGAAGGTATATATAACGGGGACAAAGGTGTACTCGAAACGGTCTTTGAAGCAAAAGAAACTGTTGATAAAGAAATGCAGATTGTGTTTTCCTTTGACGAAAAGGAAGTCAGCTACACACGCCAGGATCTTAAACAAATCACTCTTGCCTACTGCACTTCTATTCACAAGGCGCAGGGAAGTGAATTTCCCATCGTAGTCGTACCGATGCTGATGTCCTACCGGCGGATGCTGCGCCGTAATTTATTGTACACAGCGATCACACGGGCAAAGGACTATTTAATTCTCTGCGGGGAAAAAGAAGCATTTATGTATGCCGTAAAGCAGGAGTCAAAAAATGAACGCTATTCGCATCTTCGGGAACGCCTGAAGAACCGGGAGGAAGATCCGGAGGAGCAGGCTTGACAGAAAATACGGTTTCCTATATAACTGAAACAGAATAACAAAAACAGTGATGGAACGAGTACGGTGGATATATTCTCACAGAGACCGGCAGCAGCGGCTGAAACTGCCGGAGAACAACCCGCCCGAACGCTGCTCCGGAGTGCAGGCAAACCCTGCCGGATCATCCACGTTACGGATGCTGAGTTGGCCGTGTTTTTTTATGCGGCAACCAGGGTGGTAACGCGAGTACACTCGTCCCTGTTTTCAGGGGCGGGTTTTTTTATTGATATTTAAACGAAATGAAAAAACTCACGGGAGGCTGATCAATAATGCCAGCATTAACATCTACTGAAGTCCGGCGGCGCTTTTTGGACTTTTTTGAGGAAAAAGGACATACAATTGAGCCGAGCGCCTCGCTCGTTCCGCATGAGGATCCGACGCTTTTATGGATCAACAGCGGGGTAGCTACGATGAAAAAATACTTTGATGGACGGGTGATTCCTGAAAATCCGAGACTTGCGAATGCGCAAAAGTCCATCCGGACCAACGATATTGAAAACGTTGGAAGAACGACGCGCCATCACACATTTTTTGAAATGCTCGGCAATTTCTCGATTGGCGACTATTTTAAAAAAGAAGCTATCGAATGGGCATGGGAATTTTTAACGTCAGAGCGCTGGATAGGCTTTGATGAAAATAGGCTGTCGGTTACCGTTCATCCGGAGGATGACGAAGCATACCAGTACTGGAGAGAAATTATCGGCCTTCCAGAAGAACGGGTTATCCGTCTCGAAGAAAACTTTTGGGATATCGGCCAGGGACCGAGCGGGCCAAATACGGAAATCTTTTATGACCGTGGAGACAGCTGGGGAGATGATCCCCGGGATCCTGAGATGTATCCGGGAGGAGAAAATGAGCGTTATTTAGAGGTATGGAATCTCGTATTTTCCCAGTTTAATCATAACGCTGATGATACGTACACCCCTCTTCCAAAGAAAAACATTGATACCGGCATGGGGCTTGAACGGCTCGTCACCCTCGTTCAGGACGTGCCAACCAATTTTGACACCGATCTTTTCCGGCCGATAATCCGAAAGGTAGAAGAAGTATCCGGAAGAACGTACGGGGAAAATGAAGAGCAGGACATTGCTTTTCGTCTGATTGCCGATCACGTCCGGACTGTCAGTTTCTCCATCGGGGATGGGGCCCTCCCGTCCAATGAAGGACGCGGATACATTCTGCGCCGTCTGCTCCGCCGTGCGGTACGCTATGCCGGCTGGCTCGGTCAGGAGGAGCCGTTCATGCACAGACTGATAGGTGTCGTGGGCGAAATTATGGAAGACTATTATCCAGAAGTCCGCGAAAAGCAGTCCTTTATTGAACGTGTGGTAAAAACCGAAGAAGAACGTTTTCATGAAACGCTGACCGACGGGCTGAAAATGCTGAGGCAGGTAACAGAAAAAGCTCGTAATAAAGGTGAAACAGTGATTTCCGGTAAAGATGTATTCCGCCTGTATGATACGTACGGCTTCCCGCCTGATTTAACGGCAGAATACGTAGTAGACGAAGGATTCGCGGTAGACAATGAAGAATTCGAAGTGGAAATGGAGGCCCAGCGGAGCCGGGCCCGTGCGGCGAGAAAAGACAGCGGTTCGATGCAGACTCAGGAGTCACTTCTGACAGATATCGACACAGAGAGCACGTTTGTCGGCTACGAGCATTTTGACGTGGAAACAAGCGTTCAGACGCTGATTCACAATAAAGAACTCGTGGATACGGTCGGCGCCGGAGAACAGGTGCAGTTTATCCTGGAAAAAACCCCGTTTTATGCGGAAAGCGGCGGCCAGGTGGCAGACCGCGGCACGATCGTAAATGAAGCCGCAGGAATGGAAGCGGTAGTGGAAGATGTCCAGAAAGCTCCGAACGGCCAGCATCTTCATACGGCACGAATTGAAAAAGGCTCGCTTCGCAAGGGAATGCATGTAAGAGCGTCCATCGAAGAAAATACGAGAAGAAGTATTATTAAAAACCATACGGCGACCCACCTGCTGCATCAGGCTCTTAAAGATGTGCTGGGTGAGCATGTCAATCAGGCAGGGTCGATTGTGACAGATAACCGCCTCCGTTTTGACTTTTCCCATTTCGGACAGGTCACCGAGGAGGAAATAAAGCGGATCGAGCACCTTGTAAACGAAAAAGTGTGGTCCAACGTGTCGGTGCTGATTGAAGAAAAAGGAATCAATGAAGCGAAGCAGATGGGGGCCACTGCATTATTTGGTGAAAAATACGGGGAAAGAGTTCGCGTAGTACAGATCGGCGACTACAGCGTTGAACTGTGCGGCGGCTGCCATGTCAGCAGCACCTCTGAAGTCGGGGTGTTCAAGATTACAGGAGAATCCGGAATTGGCGCCGGTACCCGCCGCATCGAAGCTGTTACCGGCCAGTATGCGTATGAATACTTTGAAAGCAGAATGCAGCTGCTTGAAGAAACAGGCAGCATCGTCCGGGCCCGTGCCATCGAAGATATTCCGCAGCGTGCAGAAGCTCTGCAGGAGCAGATTAGAAGCCTTCAAAAGGAAAATGAATCGCTGTCGCAGAAGCTGAGTAATCTTGAGGCCGGGGATCTTGCAGACGCGGCAGAAGAAATAAACGGTATTCCGGTGATTGCCAAAGAACTTCCAGGAGCAGATAAAGATACACTGCGGCAGACGGTGGATGAACTCAAACAGAAGCTTGGAAGCGGTATTGTCGTGCTTGGAACGTCGGAAGGGGAAAAAGTACAGCTTATTGCCGGAGTAACGAAAGATCTTACGGAACGGTACAAAGCAGGAGATATTGTGAAAAAAGCAGCGGAAGTATGCGGAGGCGGCGGAGGCGGCCGCCCGGATATGGCTCAGGCAGGAGGGAAACAGCCTGAGAAGCTTGGGGAAGCGTTAGAAGAAGCGAAGAACTTTATCTTAACCCTTTCCTAAACACCCCTATCTCATGTACAATATAATCGTCTATACAGTAATCGTATTAATTACCACAGTATAGGAAGGGAGCTTCTCCTCCCTTCTGCTTTTTATGAAATGACCTTTCGTGAAAAGTCATCCGAGGAGGTGGAGGAATTGGATACGAATGACCGGACCGTACGTTTTAACCGAGAAGAAGATTCTTCCGACCCGAAGGCCGAAGAAGTTCTGCTCAGCGTGTATGAAGCGCTTGAGGAAAAAGGGTATAATCCAATCAACCAAATCGTGGGATATTTGCTTTCAGGCGATCCGGCCTATATCCCCCGTCATAAAGAAGCAAGAACGATCATCCGCCAGCTCGAGCGGGATGAATTAATTGAAGAATTAATTCGACACTATTTGAAGGATCACCAATCATCCTTGTGAAAAGAGCGCTTGGTATCGATGTCGGAAAAAAAAGAATCGGGATTGCCATCTCCGACGCGCTGGGCTGGACAGCCCAGGGTGTAGAAACGATTCATTTAAAAACGACAGAGCCGGACGAAGCTTTTCCGCGTATTCTTGAACTGGTTAAAGAAAATGAAATCGAGCAGCTTGTAGTCGGCCTTCCTAAAAATATGGACGGAACGATTGGGGGCAGGGGGAAGGAATGTCAGGCATTCGCAGAGAATCTTGAAGAATTTTCCTCGCTGCCTGTAGCCATGTATGATGAGCGATTGACAACGAAGGCGGCAGAACGCACACTGTTACAAGCAGATGTCAGCAGAAAAAAGCGCAAAAAAGTCGTAGATAAAATGGCAGCTGTGATGATTTTGCAGAGTTATTTGGACCATCAATCAAACTCATAGCAAAGAGGTGAAATAAAATGGCTGAAGAAGAAGAAAAAGAAAGAATTGTCATACCCGATGAGGATGGCAATGAACATTTATTTGACATCCTGTTTACATTCGACGCAGATGAGAGTGAGCAGTCCTACATTGTAGTGGTTCCATCAAGTGAAGCTGACAATGACGAAGTAGAGGTTTTTGCTTTCCGCTATGAGGAAGAAGGCGAAGGGGACGAGTCGGATATAAACCTTTTCCCAATCGAATCTGACGAAGAATGGGAAATGGTCGAAGAAATGGTGAACACTTACAGTGCTAACGAGATGGAGTAGAACCTGTTCTAACCGTAAAGGAAGCACACCGGATCTTCTTCCGGTGTTTTTCTTTATCATTATATCTGCCCTGCAGCTAAGTGAGGCAGTTAAGAGGAGAACATCCATTCATGAAAACGCTCATATATTCATATGCCGGGCGCCGCACTTCTAAAAAGAAAAAAGGAAAGGCGGCACTTTATTTCCTGGGGGCAATATTTTTGATGAGTGCCGCTTCGGCTCTCATATATGTGCTGTACATGCTTTTTCCGGCAGCGGAAAATGACGGGGAAAAACAAACCGTTGTTATTGAACAGGGCGCCTCCACGGAAGCTGCGGCTGAGTATTTGGAAAAGCAGCAGCTGATCAGAAACTCTGTTGTGTTTCAATACTACAGTTACTTACGACCGGACAGCCTGAAAGCCGGTACATACCGGCTATCTGCTTCGATGAGTGCCGTAAAAATTGCCCGTACACTTGAAGCCGGGCAGCAGGCACAGGAACCGGTAGTTTCCATCACTATTCCGGAAGGCCGGTCTCTGGAGCAGATAGCACGAATCAGTGCGAAGAATGCTGATTTTTCAGAAGAAAAGTTTATGGAAACCGTCACCGATGACGCGTTCATTCGTTCCCTAAGTGAATCTTATTCATTTATCAGGGAGTCAAATAATGAAAATGACGTGCGCTACACACTGGAAGGTTATTTATCCCCACAGACGTATGAATATTATGGTGACTCCCCGGGTACCGAAGCAGTAGTGAAGGATATGATTGAACGAACAAACGAAACTATGGTAGAATTTTCGAATCAAATCACTAACAGTCCATGGACTGCCCGTGAAATATGGACCATTGCTTCTATTGTAGAACGGGAGGCGGGACGGGCAGAGGACCGGGCTCCGATTGCCGGAGTGATCGAAAACCGGCTTGGGAAAAATATGCGTCTTGAGATGGATCCTACGGTGGCATATGCGCTCGGTGAACACAGGCTTCGTACTTCCTTCAATGATTTGCAGGTGACTTCGCCGTACAACACCTACCGAAACCGGGGCCTGCCGCCTGGGCCAATTGCAAGCCCGGGTATACAGTCGATCGAGGCAGCTTTGAATCCTGAAAATACGGAGGCGTTATATTTTTATGCCCGCCCGAACGGAGAAGTTATTTACAATGAAACGTACGAGCAGCATACACGCACCCAGAGAAAGTATGAAAGCGAATGGGAGAATCAATAGCTAAGAAAGCGGGCGAAAAAATGCCGGACATAAACAACCACTTTTATGAGTACCGGAAAGAGTTGGGTATCGGGCCGCCGACGTGGTTTGAAGAAATGATTGAAGAAGCGGAACGCGACCGTGTGCCGGTTATGGATGAAGAGGCCCTGCAGTTTATGATCGAACTTCTTCAGTTAAAAAGACCGGCATCGGTTCTCGAGATTGGCACGGCGATTGGTTATTCTGCTTTGCGAATGGCAGCTGCCCTTCCCGAAACGTCCATAGTATCAGTGGAAAAAGACGAAGAACGCTACAGGCGTGCAGCTTATTACCGGGCTAAAAGCCCTTGGCAGGAGCAGACTACGTTTGTTCTTGGTGATGCTTTAAACCTGCAGGAAGAATTTTCAGAAAAAACGACGTTTGATGCGGTATTTATAGACGCTTCCAAAGGCCAGTACCAGCGGTATTTTCAATTGTGCGAGCAGCTGCTGGCTCCAGGAGGGCTTATTATTAGTGATAACGTTTTATTCCGCGGTTTGGTCGCTGACCCGAAAGCAGATATACCTGAACGATTACAGCCGATGGTGCAAAAAATTCGGGCGTACAACCGCTGGCTGGTGGAAAGAAAAGACTTTCGCACCAATATTTTCCCGGTCGGTGACGGCGTGGCAGTAAGTGTTCTGCTTCCGGAAGCAACCGGTAGTATAACGTAAAATACTATAAAAATAAGCCGAAATATGATACATTTTTATACTGAATAGAGGAGTGAAAATATGCCAGAAGAAAAACAGCATTTTATGACAGAAGAAGGCAGAAAGAAGCTTGAAGAGGAACTGGAATATTTAAAAACGGAGCGGCGCCAGGAAGTCGTAGAGCGCATAAAAATTGCAAGAAGCTTTGGCGATTTGTCCGAAAACTCGGAGTATGATGCTGCCAAAGATGAGCAGGCCTTTGTAGAAGGACGCGTAAGCCAGATTGAGCAGATGCTCAAAAATGCTGCTATCATTGAAGAAGACACAGGTAATAACTCCGTAGTGTCGCTCGGAAAATCAGTACGGTTTAAAGAACTGCCAAACGGCGATGAAGAAAGCTATACGATTGTTGGAAGTGCAGAATCTGATCCGCTGGAAGGAAAAATTTCCAACGATTCCCCAATGGCCCAAAGTCTGCTCGGACGCCAGATTGGTGAACAGGTGACGGTTTCGACACCGGGCGGGGACATTGAAGTCGAGATTATTGAAATCGCCTAAAAGCCGTTCGGCAGCAATGAAAACTTAAACACAGCGCCCTGCTTTGAGGATGTAAATCATAGGTCTATATTCCCTCGTTTTCCGAAAATATTTCCTTTATGATAAGACATGTTACGTTCTCTCTGCAGGGCGTGTTTTTGTACTACAAAAGCAATACATATGATAGGGGCAGGTGAATCATAAGATGTCGAACAACAATTATAACGACGACTCCGGCTCGCGCTTTCAAAAGAAAAGAAAAAAGCGGATGAATAATGTTTTAAATGCTGCTATTGGTATTGTAGCAGTCCTCATTCTGTTCTTCGGGATTCTGTTATTGTTTTTTAACAATAATAATGAACAGGCTGAAGATAACGGGGAAGAAATGGCAGATTCAACTAATACCGAAGAAGAGCAGAATGAAAGCGGACCGGAGGACAACCCGGACACTTCTTCTACAGAAGAAACCCCGGAAAACAATGCAGATGAAGAAGGTACAGAAGAAGAAACTTCAGAAGAAGCAGAAGAAACCTCTGAATCTGATTCTTCCTCTGAGTCCGATTCTTCTACAGAAGAAGATCCGGCTGCTTCTTCAAACGATGGAGCCGAAAATGACTCCTCTGAGGAAAGCACGACCAGTGAAGACTCGTCAGAAGAAGAGAACAGCAGTACTTCCGACTCGGAAGGCAGTGACAGTGCTGATACGGAAACGACTCAGGAAGACGGAGAATACGAACCGGTGGGCACTGAACAGGAAAGCTTTCAGGCTGACTTTACGCAAGGCGGTCAGAACTGGGAAGAAATGGAGAACGCTGTAGAAGCAGCCACTGGGCTTAGATCGACAGAAGGTAACAGCACAGTGCTCTGGAGACTCGAAAACGGAGGATCGCAGGATACGGCAAGAGCAGTTATCAGTGAGGACGCCAGCAGTGAAAATCCATACGAAGTACGCATGGAGTGGGTGGACGGTGAAGGCTGGAAACCAACAAGCGTTGAACGTCTCGACAGTAACCCGTACAACTAAAGAAAAACCGGCTTTCCTTGGGGAGGTCGGTTTTTCTTTATATTATTCTGATGAAATTAAGGGGTGGGGACAGCGCGGAAATGAACGACAGCGGTGTAAATTGAACGCCCGTTCTCTGAACGGGTATGCACATGGTGCTGCACGTGATGAACCCCGAGCATCAGAGCTTCGTTTTGTTCGATCTTTTTTTGAATATCTGCTTCCAGTTGTTCAAGGGACGACGATTCAAAAAATTCGACCTTGTCCCGGATTGTTTGCAGGTTTAAAGACATATGTATTCTCCTTTGCGTTATAATGTACAGGGTAGTTTTACCAGTAATTATAATTGTAAATGATAAAGGTGGGTCCGCCAATGCGTTTAGGCATTATTGGAGCAATGGAAGAAGAAGTTGAATATTTAAAAAGCTTAATGGAAGATATAGAAGAAAAAGAAACCGGCGGCTGCTTTTTTTCTTTTGGGCGCTTAAACGGCCATGAGGTAATTCTTTTGCAGTCGGGTATTGGAAAAGTGAATGCAGCTATCGCCACCTCGCTTTTAATCGGGCTGTACAAGCCCGAAGCTGTAATTAACACAGGCTCAGCCGGAGGATTCAACCCGGACCTTTCTGTTGGCGATGTGGTGATATCCACAGAGGTGCGTTATAACGACGTGGATGCGACAGTGTTCGGATATGAATTCGGGCAGGTGCCAAATATGCCGGCAGCTTATCCTGCAAGCCGTGAATGGATAGAGAAAGCAGAAGCCGCCGCTTTGCAGGTGGACTTGAATACGCGGACGGGGCTGATTTTGTCCGGAGATTCGTTTATGAGTAAGACGGAGCAGGTGGACGCCTTAAAAGCTCACTTTGACGAACCTCAGTGTGCGGAAATGGAAGCAGGGGCAATTGCCCAGGTATGCTATCGGTTTTCCTGCCCATTTGTAGTTATCCGTTCGCTCAGCGATATTGCAGGCAAAGAAGCAAAGCAGTCCTACGATGAATTTTTAAAGCATGCTTCGAAGCAGTCAGCTGATATGGTTATTGCTCTTTTGGCCCAGGCATAAATCCATCGGAAAAGTGGTTAACGAAGAAGAGATACGGTGTGGCGGATAATTTGAGCCGTCAGCCCCCAAATAACAATATCCTGATAATGATACACAAACTGGGGCAGCGTTGTAGTGTTTGTCCGGTACGTTTCTTCATTTGGTATTAATGAAGTAGGAAACGTGTCTGAAAAACGCATGCCCATGTATACATTATGCTTTTCGGGTTCGTTCTTTAAAAAGAAATCAAGCGGCACGGTGAACAGTTCATCCACCTCCGACGTATTAGGGGAAAAATCACCAGCATAGTCAACTTCTCCAATATAAGGATAGACTATGCGCTGAAACGGCTGGACAACAACGTCCAAAGCTCCCCATACATCCATCGCTTGAGAGGGGATGCCGGTTTCTTCTTCGAATTCCCGAAGTCCTGCAGCAAGAGGAGTAGGATCAGAGGCATCGATTTTTCCGCCCGGAAAACATATTTCTCCCGGCTGGGACTGCAGCGACCATGCTCTGCGCTCAAACATTAAATGATATTCATCGTGCAATGAAAGCAGGGGTACTACTACCGCTGCTTTTCGCATATGCTCTTCGCCCATTATAGCGGCAGAACGGGTGCGAATTCTATTTTTCCAATAGCGGGCATTGTCCATAGTATCCTCCTTCTGGGGTATCATTGTTTTTTCTTCTTTCGAATGTGGTATATATATTTACAGGTACTATATTACAGGAGGGATCAAGATGTCAGAATCAGAACGTCTTAAAAATAAAGTAAAAAAAGAAAAAAAGCAGGAACCGGATAAAAAGCCGGGAAATGAAGAGCCGCCAACGAGCAGTGAAGATCCAATTCCGTTGGCAGATATGAAATACGAAGAAGAAGAAAACAGAAAAAAACACCATACTAAGAAGCGCTCCGGCAGTGAAGACAAAGATGGATGACGCTGGCCGGCGCGTAAATGAAATCCCGCTTCTACTGAAGCGGGATCATTTTATGCTGCACGGCGCCAAAAACTGGAATATTATTTTTCGATATAATGGTTAAACCAGTCGATCATATGAACCAGCCGTTCAATCCTCAGAGCGGGAGGGCCGGAGCGGCTCAGTTCATGATTGGCTCCTGGAAAACGGAGAAAGGAGACCGTTTTGTTTAAATATTTCATGTTAATAAACAATTGTTCCGCCTGTTCAATCGGACAGCGGTAATCGTTTTCGCTGTGCATGATCAGCAAAGGCGTATGGATATCTTTGACGTAGCGGAGAGGAGAATGGTGCCAAAGCTTTTCCGGATCCTGGTGGAGCGGTACGCCGATCTCCCAGTCTGTAAAGAAAAAGCCGATATCACTCACCCCGTAAAAGCTGAGCCAGTTTGAAATGGAACGCTGGGTAACGGCTGCTTTAAAGCGGTCGGTATGGCTGATCATCCAGTTTGTCATAAAGCCGCCATAGCTTCCACCGGTCACACCCAGCCGATTACGGTCGACGAACTCATAGCTGTCGACTGCATAGTCCAGAATCGCGAGCAGATCCCCGAAATCCTTCCCGCCATAGTCCCGGCGGCAGGCGTCGGCGAAAGCCTGGCCATAGCCGTGGCTTCCCCGTGGATTGCTGAACAGGACACCGTAGCCCTCCGCGGCAAGCAGCTGAAATTCGTGAAAGAACGTGTGACCGTACATAGCGTGAGGTCCTCCGTGGATTTCCAGAATCAGCGGGAAGGTCTGTCCTTCTTCGTAATCAACAGGATACATAATCCACCCGTGTACATCCCAATGATCGCCTGTACGGACGGAAAGAGTTTCGGGGAGGGAAAGATCTATCTCCTTCAAAAAGCTGGCGTTTACGTCTGTGAGGCGGACACGGCGTTTATCCTCAAGTCGCCGGCTGTAAAAATCACCAGGGTTGGAGGGATCACTGATGCCGAGCACAAACTGCTCGTTTTTAGGATGAAAGGAGAACGAAAAGACGTGGTTGTCCTCATCATGAACAGCGGTGATTTCATTATGCATATCCATTTGATACAAACCAACTTTTCCGTTCTCACTTGCCAAAAAGTAAATATGCTCCTGATCGCTCGACCATACTGGCTTATCAGAGGTATGGCCGGTTCTGATATCGCCGATCATGTAGTCACCTATTTGGACGTCCCACTTTAACGTCATTCCTTTTCGTTCTTTTGTTAATGGATTGACCAGCCAGATTTGATTAATCGTAGCGCTTTTATATTCCAATTCGTGACCAGTGCATGCTATCCAGGAGCCGTCCGGTGACCAGCTGGCATTAGTAAACGTACCGGAAGAATCCGTCAGCCTGGAAATTTCTTTTGTCTCAATATTGAGTGTATACAGGTCCTGTACTGGAGAAATGTCTTCATCGCTGTTTCTGTTTGCTGTAAACACGATAAACTGACTGTCAGGAGACCAGTCAGGAGAGTGGTGATCGTAGCTGCCGTTTGTAAGCAGGGTAGTGTCTTCCCGGTCGAATCGGAACAAACCAATGTGGGCGCGTCTGCCATGGTGAAAGCCCCGGCTGTCTGATTTATAGCGGAGACGGTCGATTTTTACAGCAGAAGAAGGCTTGGCCGAAGAGTCCACCTCCGTGGTGAAGATGTCTTCTTCGGCGGCCTGTTCCGTTTCAAACAGCAGTTTTTGGCTGTCCGGCGACCATACTGGATTGGAGGCGCCGTGTTTAACAAAAGTAATCTGCTTTGGTTCTCCTCCTGAAGTACTCATCATCCAAATTTGGTTAAGGCCGGAGCGGTCAGACACAAAAGCAAGGCTGGAGCCGTCCGGGGACCACCGCGGCGAAAAATTTGTATAAGATCCAAACGTCCACTGAACAGGAACGTCGTCTGTTAAGTACTGCGTGTATATATTTGAATAGTAGCTGCCCGCATCACTCTGAATAGACTTTTGTACAAACGCATACCGCTCGCCGTCTGAAGAAAGGCGGGCGTCATCAACAACGTGAATACGTTCTAAATCTGCTGCAGTTAAAGGTCTTTTCATAGACAAGGTAATGTCCTCCTCGTAGTATACCTGTGAGCCTGTTCGTTATGGAAAGGTTTCACGTATGTAGGGTGCTTTTTTAGTATAGTAAAACGTTTCGCAAAAAACAATCAAACCGCGGAAGGAAAGCTTCGGGAAAAAAGAGTGGAAGAACATCTGACATACATAATGAAAACCCTGCAGTAACTATGTACACTAATAAATAACAGGAGGCAGATGCTTCGTTCCAACATTTACATTGTTACCTTTCGCAGGAACAATCGAAATGGATCAGCCGTTATGGCTTTTCATTTTGGAGCAAATCATTTCCTGTAAGCCGTGAATAACAGGCTCTCCTTTAGGCATCACTCTCTCTCCCTTTGAAGCTGCGGGCATTTATGCCTGCAGCCCTTTTTTTATGACCAGGGCCTTTGGTGGCAGGTAAGGATAAAAAAACGCAGAGTAGAAATTACTCTGCGTCACCGCTTTCGTTGTATTCAAATACAATCGTATCGTGTTTTCGGCTGAAACTGACATGCAGGTTATGCGCGCGCAAATACCAGCTGTCTGCATCCTCTACAAAAAAAGTGAGGCCTTCTTCCTCTGTCGATACTGCCGGTTTCTCCGGTTCATCAAGAGCGATACCCATAGAAAAGCCGGGATAGAGCTGGGGAGAACCGCCATAACGAACGTAAAATCTTACAGTATCGCCGCTCTCAATATTGAGTTCTTCCTTCATCCATTTAACCGCGGGACGGGTAATCGTTATATCCATACACAAGCTCCTTCAAAGAATGATATATAATTGTTCCCTTATTCGCATTGGAAGAAACACTAAAGAACTCCAAGAAAAAACAGCCCTTCTAAACCAGAAAGGCTGTTTTTAAATATTTATGTTAGTTTACGGCGTCTTTCAACTGCTTGCCTGGACGAAATGCAGGGTTTTTCGTGGAAGGAATCTTAATTTCTGCACCCGTTTGTGGATTACGTCCTTTACGAGCGGCACGCTCGCGTACTTCAAAGCTTCCAAATCCAACTAACTGGATTTTGTCGCCTTTTTTCAAAGTTTCTGTGATGCTGTCGAATACAGCGTCTACAGCTTTGGAAGCGTCTTTTTTCGAAAGCTCAGCCTGGTCTGAAACTGCGTTGATTAAATCCGTCTTGTTCATGAAAATACTCCCTTTCATTCCATAAATTTAGAGTCTTTCATACCAAATTAACTCATGAAAAGCCTGGTATGTCAACCCTTCCATTTATTTTTGTAGGTTTCTAAGAAGAAAAGCCAGAAAAAATGCAAATATATTTTAAAAATACTTCCATTATTCTGGTTTTTTTCTTAAACCCTATCATAACAAGGGTTTGATAAGAATTCCAGTATTTATGAGAAAAAGATTGAATATCAAAAAAACTGGACCAGATAAAAGGTCCAGTTTTTTCTTAATGGTCATTATCGGTTTTTTCTTCGTGGTAGGATCGGTTCTTTTCCCTGGAGCGGCTGAGAGCATCCTGCGAGCTCCCCTCCGCCAGCGGAACGCCGGAATTATACGCTGCTCTTGCGATCAAGTGGCCACCCACAGGTGCCGTCACAAATACAAATACAAGGGTCAGCACGAAGCGGAGACTGAAGGTTTGTGTGTGTACCATGAAAAACAAAAAGGCACCAAGAACAACGCAAAGCACTCCTAAAGTAGCCGCCTTTGTAGCAGCGTGAGAGCGTGTGAAGATATCCGGCAGGCGAGTCAGACCGACAGCGCTTATGATGCTGAAGGCCGCTCCAAAAAGGGCGAGCAGTGCTACAATCCAGTCAACGATCTCGGTCATGCTCAATGACAACACCCTTTTCGATATATTTGGCGAAGGCTACCGTGCCGATGAAGGCCAGGATTGCAAGCAGCAGCATAACTTCGATGAACGCTGTCGTATTCAAAATAATGCAGAAGAGAGCTGTTAGACTAATCAACTGAATGCCGATAACGTCGAGAGCAATAACGCGATCCGGCATCGACGGCCCTTTAAACACCCGGTACATTGTGACCAGAATGGATATAGTGACGAGCGTTGCTGCTGTGATATAAATCGCATTTAATATCATTATCTGCTTACCTCCCTAATCGCTTTTTCGAATGAATTGCGGATTTCTTCTTGAGCCGCTTCCACACTCTGCAGATCCATCGCATGGATAAACAATGAACGGTTATCCGGAGCAACTTCGACTACCAGCGTTCCCGGCGTAAGCGTAATTAAAAGCGACAGCAGTGTTATTTCCCATTCGTGCTCCAGAGTGGTTTCCATTTCAAAGATCCCGGGACTGATGTTTAGTTTAGGACTCAGGATCTGCCGGGCGACAGAGAAGCTGGACAGAATTAATTCTTTAAAAAAGATAAGCATCAGCACGAGGGCCGCATAGACCCGGTGGAAATACAGTCTCTCCCGGAAAAAGCCCCGCATGAAATACAGGACAAGAAGACCAAGAAAAAAGCCGCTGATAAAGGATGCAAACGACCATGCATCATTAATAATCATCCAAAGCAGAGCCATAACAATATTGATCATAATCTGAAACGACATTATGAATTCCCCCCTAACACAGCTTCAACATAAGCACGGGGATTGATCAGCGTTTCTGCGGCACTTTCCACAAAAGGATACATAATTTCGGCACCAAAGCCCATGAATGCAGACAGCGCTACGAGAAAGACGATTGGAGGCATCTGTGCTTTAATACTGCCGTACTGTTCTGCGTGGGTAAGCATTGGTTCTCCCAAAAAGCCCTGAAGGAAAATGCGTATTACAGAATAAAGTACAAGCAGACTTGCAATCATCATAACTGCTACGACAATATAATGACCGGCTTCAGCACCACCGACAACAAGCATCAGCTTGCCGGGAAAGCCCCCAAGAGGAGGAACGCCGGCAAGAGCGAGAGCAGAGATGAAAAACATCCAGGTGAGAAGCGGGTGGTGCTTAATAATTCCCCCCATACCTGAAAGCTTACTGGTGCCGGCTGCAGTAATCAGTGCCCCAATAATCAGAAAGAGTGCTGCTTTAATAACGATATCGTGCAGCAGGTAGTATATGGCCCCTACAAACGCATCGCTGTTTAATGAAGCGACACCGAAGAGGATAAACCCGACAGCTACAATAACATTGTATACTAAAATCAATTTAACATCTCTGTAAGCAATTGCACCGATAACACCAATAATCATCGTTACTGCTGAAAGGACGAGAAGGATGGTATGTGTAATGGCCGTATCTTCAGTAAAGATAACAGAGTAGGTTCTAAAAATGCTGTAGATGCCGACCTTGGTCAAAAGAGCAGCAAATATCGCCCCAATGGCTGTTGGAGGTACTGAATATGATCCTGGCAGCCAGAAGTACAGAGGGAATAACGCTCCTTTTAATCCAAACACGATTAAAAACAAAATGGCAATAACCGTGATAATCGGTTCAGAGCCTGCTTCACTGACCCGCTCGCTGAGCTGGGCCATGTTCAGCGTGCCTGTGACGGCGTAAAGGTACGCCACACCAATAACGAAAAAAGCGGAGGAAACGACGTTTACAATAACGTAGTTAAACGATTCCTTCAGCTGTGTTTTTGTACCGCCGTGGCCGATTAAAGCGTAGGAGGCTAAAAGAAGAACCTCGAAACAGACAAACAGGTTGAAAATATCACCAGTCAGAAAAGCTCCGGACACTCCGGCGATTAAAAACTGGAAAAAGGCGTAGTAATAATATTTTTCCCGCTCCACTCCGATGGTGCTGAAGGAGAAATAAATAATGGGCAGCGCCACAAGTGCCGTAGTCGTCGTTAAAAGCACGGCTAACGAATCTCCTACCAGAACAATGCCAAACGGAGCTTCCCAGCCGCCGAGCTCAAGAGTCATGATTCCGTTGGCCAATATGTACGTAAGCAAAAAGATATTGACGCCAATCAGGATCAGGCTCGTAATAAATGCCCAGGTACGCTGGGCGGTGACATGCTTTGGAAAAAACAATGCCACAATCCCTGCGATGAGAGGGATAAGGACCGGAAGGATCAGCCAATTACTCATCAGTATCAGTTCCTCTCAGTTGGTCAGTCTCAGCCGCCCCGGTCACTTTGTACGTACGGTATCCTAAAACGAGAATAAAAGACGTTACTCCAAAGCTGATAACGATAGCTGTCAGTATAAGAGCCTGGGGAAGCGGATCTACATAAGTATCAGCTTCAAGACCAAGCAGTGGGGGGGCGCCAGTCTTCAGCCCCGCCATGGTCAAAAGCAGCAAATGGGCTCCGTGGCTTAAAACTGAGCTGCCAATAATAATGCGGATTAAGTTTTTCGTCAGTATTAAATACAAACCGACAGTAAATAAGAAGCCGGCAAGGATAGACATAATTATTTCCACTATTTATCCTCTCCGATCGTTTGAATAATAGTCATAGCCGTTCCAATAACGACCAGATAAACACCCAGGTCGAAGGCGAGGGTCGTCGTCAGTTCCAGTTCACCCAGTACGGGAAAATGAAAATAACCGAAGGTTTGTGAAAGAAACGGTACCGAGAAGAAAAACGAGCCTACGCCGGTACCAACAGCAAATACAAGGCCGATGGCGGTCATAAGTTTGTAATCAATCGGAAGGGCCCGGCGGATTGTTTCCATATCGAAGGCGAGAAGCAGAAGAACTAGTGCAGCGCTTGTCATCAGTCCTCCGATAAAGCCGCCTCCGGGCTCCTGGTGGCCGTTGAAAAAGATATAGACTGCAAACAGAAAGATGAGAAATGAAATGAATTTCGTTACTGTCTGCAAAATGATGTCGTTGTACTTCATTTATTCTCACCTCCTGCCAGCCGTAATTTAATTAAGGAGTAAACTCCGAGGGAGGCGATAGCTAATACGAGAATCTCAAGCAGGGTATCAAATCCCCGGAAATCCACTAGGATAACGTTTACGACGTTATTGCCGCCTGCTTCTTTGTAGCTGTTTTCCAAAAAGTAATCAGATATTGCCGGAAACAGTCTGGTGCCGCTGGCGGAAAGGCCGATTAATGTAACAGTGAGTCCGACTGCAGCTGAGATAACAAAGTTGACTGCATGAAATTTCGTTTCCTTCAGAGCATCGAAAATCTGCGGGAAATGATAGAAACAAAGTAAAAATAACGTCACCGAAACGGTCTCAATCGTCAGCTGCGTTAATGCCAGATCCGGTGCCCGGAATAATACGAAGAACAATGCCACCGTGTAGCCGAGCACGCCCAGGGAAATGACCGCCTTCAACCGGGACCGGGTAAACATAAGAATAAGGGAAGACCCTACCAGTACCAGAGAGAGAACGGCTTCATAAGGACTAACTGAAACCATATTTTCGAAATCGATGGTAAATGCTCCAGTACCGAAAAGTGAGAAAAGGAGCAGTACTACGGTGAAAGAGAAAATATATATAAAGTAATCTCTCACGAGCCCGGTCATATGCCAGGACATTAAGGCGTGAGAAGAGCGGTCAAGCCCTTCAAGAGAACGGTTGTACGCCTGATTAAACAGACGGTTTTCCGGAAAGATGGCGTGCATTTTATTCCATTTTTGCAGCGCCAGGAATATGGCCGTACCAAGCAGGACAACTCCGATAGTCATAAACAGTTCAAGGGAAAAGCCGTGCCAGAAGTAAATGTCCACCCCAAATGATCCTGTCTGGGCAAGCTCAGGCATAATAGACGCCATTGCTGGTTCGATAATCGTTGGCACGAGTGTGTTCGGGAAAAAGCCGATAAACAACACAAGAGCTACGAGAATGATGGGAGACAAAAGCATGCCAAGCGGAGCTTCATGTGGTTTGGTTGGAAGCTTTTCCTTCTGAAGCTTCCCGGTAAAGGTCCGGAAAATGATCATCATGGAGTAAACAAAAGTGAAAATACTCGCTGCCCAGGCGACGATTGGAAGCAGAATACCAATGGAATCTGCGCTGTACTGCGGGAAGTGAGTAATTTCAACCATGGACATGAAAAACATTTCTTTACTTAAAAATCCGTTGAATGGCGGCAGGCCAGCCATCGAAAATCCACCGATGACGGCAATGGTAAAGGAAATCGGCATTAATGTCATGAGACCGCCAAGCCGGCGGATGTCCCGTGTGCCTGTTTCGTGATCGATGATACCTACCATCATAAACAGGCTGCCTTTGTAGGTGGCATGGTTAATTAAGTGAAAAATGGCAGCTGCTACTGCAATCGTGTAGGCGTTGTTGTCGATACTGTCATAGTGAAGCGCTGCAGCCCCGGCGCCGAGCATCGACAAAATCATTCCGAGCTGACTGACCGTGGAGTACGCGAGAATGCCTTTTAAATCGGTCTGTCGTATTGCAGAAAGGGATCCCCATATGAGAGTAAGAAGCCCGAAGCCAGTGACAAGCCAGAACCAATAGGCACTGACCGCAAACAGGGGGGTCATGCGGGCGACTAAATAAATGCCCGCTTTAACCATTGTCGCGGAGTGCAGGTAGGCACTAACCGGCGTCGGTGCCTCCATTGCGTCCGGCAGCCAGATGTGAAACGGAAATTGGGCCGACTTTGTAAATGCCCCAAGCAGAATCAAAAGCATTGCCGGCAGAAACAGCGGACTGTCGGCGAGCTGATCCGAAGCTTCCAGGATGCCGCGAATGCTGTAGGTGCCGGTTACAGAAGCGATCAGCACAAAACCAACTAAAAGGGCAAAGCCGCCCATAACGGTGATAAGCAGTGATTTCAATGCCCCGTAGCGGGATTTTTCTTTTGTATACCAATAAGAAATCAGCAGAAATGATGAAATGCTCGTAATTTCCCAGAAAGTATATAAAACGATTAAATTATCTGACAACGTCAGGCCCAGCATGGCCCCCATAAAAAGCATCAAATATGTATAAAAATTATTTAACTGCTCC
The DNA here is from genome assembly GCF_056034365.1 of Marinococcus sp. LNHM5E3-2.1. Taxonomy (NCBI): domain Bacteria; kingdom Bacillati; phylum Bacillota; class Bacilli; order Caryophanales; family Bacillaceae; genus Marinococcus; species Marinococcus sp. LNHM5E3-2.1. The sequence goes on along the minus strand of NZ_JBQLIB010000007.1, from coordinate 56,208 downwards.
TTATGCTTGTCCAGGTAATAGATGGAGTACAGAACTACGAGAGCCCCGATCCCTGTAATCAGCAGGGCAAATAAAAGGCCGAGACCGTCCACATAGGCAATATAATTAATGCCCAGGGAAGGGATCCATTCGAATGTTTTCATGACGGAGCCCGTGCCGGAAACGTCCGGAAGGTAGCTCAAAAAGTAGCTGAAAAGAATAATAGGAACAATAAGTACGAACCATCCTGTATGTATACGCGGAATAAATTTATACAGAAGAGGCACCAGCACAGCAGCCAGAAACGGTGCAATGATGGCAAGGTGTAAAATAGTAAACATGAAGAACCTCCTTGTTAGTTTCGGTCGCCACTGAATTCTTTTCACATTATAGCGTATATCTAAACGCCTTGCATTAGAAGCGAATCCCGGAAACAGCAATCATTTCAAACACATATATAGGAAGAGACGGGGGCGCTTTTCACAATTTTTTTTCAATATTGCATGACGTCTCTAAAGAAAATTGAAAAAAAAGCTTCTGACGGTTATACTTGCTGTTTGTACGGCTTATGACGGAAAACAACGCCAGGTTATTGCGATATTTGAATAAGGGTTTGTTAAAATAGAAGAAATAAGTGCGTTTTATATTACAGTGAACTGCAGGCCGGAAGTTAAAGCGGGCCTGCTTGAAGGGGGACGGGATTTTGATTAAGCGATTTATGCCGAATGAATACTTGCCGAGTGTTTTAGATCTCGATTTAGAACACCTGCGTGAAAACAATATTAAAGGTATTATCACTGATTTGGATAATACTCTGGTAGAATGGGACCGGCCGGATATAACAAACGAGCTTGATGATTGGTTTTTCTTTTTACAGGAGCAGGGGTTTCAGGTAACTATTGTTTCCAACAACTCGGAGCACCGTGTGCGCTCGTTTTCAGAGCCAAACGGTATCCATTTCATTCATTCGGCTAAAAAACCGATGGGCCGGGCGTTTCGAAAAGCGACCAGACGGATGGGACTTAAAAAGCGTGAAGTGGTTGTAGTCGGTGACCAGGTTCTGACGGATGTATTCGGAGGAAACCGGGCCGGATTTTACACGGTGTTAGTTGTGCCTGTGGCCCAAAGCGATGGCTTTCTGACAAAAATTAACCGGAAGATAGAACGCCGGGTGATGAAGCGGTTAAAAGACAGAGGACTAATTCAATGGGAGGATACACAATGACCGAAGAGCTGTACTGCGCCGGATGTGGGGCGCCTATTCAAAATGAGGATAAAAATAAAGCCGGGTACGTCCCGACATCAGCGCTAGTAGACAGAGCGACAGTGATCTGCCAGCGTTGTTTTCGTTTGAAGCATTATAATGAAGTTCAGGACGTGGACATGGAAGATCAGGATTTCCGTGATAAACTGCATGAGCTCGGCAGAAAAAAAGCACTTATTGTAAAAATTGTTGATGTGTTTGATTTTGAAGGCAGCTGGATTCCGGGATTTCAAAGATATGTCGGTGATAACCCGGTGCTTTTGATGGTGAACAAAACAGATCTGCTCCCGCACTCTTTAAATGAAAATAAGCTTCTCCACTGGATTCGCCGTCAGGCAAAGCAGCAGGGATTAAAGCCAAAAGATGTTGTTTTGCTGAGTGCCAAAAATAAACACGGGATTAAAAAAGCTGCTTCAAGCATTGAAGAGCTAAGAAATGGCAGAGACGTGTACGTCACCGGGTGCACTAACGTTGGTAAATCTACATTTATTAATGCACTGATTGCTGAATTCGGCGAAAATGAAGAACAGGACATTACTACTTCTCATTTTCCGGGAACGACACTTGACATGATTGAAGTCCCTTTAGATGAACAGGCGAGTCTGTACGATACTCCCGGACTTATCAACGATAAGCAGTTCGGGCGCAAACGGAGTCTTAAGGAGCGGAAAGAGTTTATTCCTGAAAAGGAATTAAAGCCGAAAGTGTACCAGCTTGAAAGCGGACAGACGATATTTATCGGCGGTTATGTGCGCATGGATTTTGTTGAAGGCGACCCTAATTCATTTGTTGTGTTTATGTCTAATCGGCTTCCGGTGCACCGCACCAAGCAGGATAACGCTGACCGCCTCCACCCGGACAGGGTCGGAGACGTATTAAAGCCTCCGTACAGTGTGGAAGATGCGCCGGAATTAACGAAGCACCGAATTGAAATTAAAGAGGAAAAAACAGATATTGTTGTGCAGGGCCTCGGATGGATTACGGTAACAAACGCCCGTGCGTCCGTGGATATTTATGTGCCGGTTGGTACAGGAGTATCAAAACGGGAGGCGGTGATTTAATTGCCAAAAACGCTGCTTGGCTTAATCGGCCATCCGCTCGGTCATTCGCTGTCGCCGCAAATGCATAATGAGCAGTTCGGAAAACTAAGCATAGACGGGTACTACCATTTGTTCGATATGCCGGAAGAAGAGCTGCAAAAGGGTGTACAGGCGCTTCGGCAGCTAGGGGCTGCCGGCTTCAACATTACCATTCCCCACAAAGTACGGGTGATGGACTATATCGATAAGCTTGACCCCTCAGCCGAAAGAATCGGCGCGGTGAATACGGTCGTAAGAGAAAATGATGCGCTTGTCGGATATAATACGGACGGGGAAGGCTATCTGGAATCTTTACTGGCTGTACGTTCATTGGATCAAATCAAAAATGCAAACATTCTTGTGATTGGAGCGGGCGGGGCAGCTCGGGCCGTATGCTACGCGTTAAGCCTGCGGGGCCCTGAGAGCATTACTATTGTGAACCGCACGCAGGAAAAAGCAGAACAGCTGAAAAAACATCTGGAAGATATAGCAGCTATCAAAGTAGCGGCTAAAGAGGAAGCAGAAAGCAGGAACCATGAGTACGACATACTAATTAACACTACTTCGATTGGGATGAGCCCTGAGATAAACAATTCCCCCTGGAGCCTCAAAAATGTAAAAGCCTCTGCATTATGCAGTGACCTTATCTATAACCCTTGGGAAACCAGGTGGTTAAAGGATGCCCGGCAGGCAGGGATCGACACATTGAATGGAAGTGGAATGTTTGTTAATCAGGGAGCGCTTGCGTTCAAGTACTGGACGGGGGCGGAACCGGACCGTAAAGCAATGCAGGCACTTGTCGAAGACCATCTAAAAGGAGAAAACAATGCTTAATAATAAACAAAAGCGTACTTTGCGAAGAGAAGCACATTCGTTAAAGCCACTTTTCCAAATTGGAAAAGAAGGTATGAATGAACAAATTATTACACACGTAGATGAAGCGATTGAAAAGAGGGAAATTCTGAAGGTGAACCTTCTGCAGAACTGCATGGAAGACAAGCATGAAGTGGCGTCTGAGCTTGCTGAAGGTACCGGCTCTGAAGTTGTACAGGTAATCGGAAATACGATCGTATTGTACCGGAGATCGAAAGACAATCCTGGGATTGAACTTCCAAAGTAAACAAGGAGAAGCTATTATGAATGAACGTATCGGCCTGTTCGGAGGCACATTTGATCCGCCGCATTTAGCTCATCTGATTATGGCGGAAGAGGCAAAAAATGCATTAAATCTGGATGAAGTCTGGTTTATCCCAGTGCACACACCGCCACATAAGCAAAGGGAGAAAATGATTTCCGGGGAAGAACGTCTGAGGCTTGTAGAAGCAGCGATTGAGGATAATCCCGGATTTCGAACGTCCTCCGTGGAGATCGAACGTGGCGGACCTTCGTATACAATTGATACAGTACGCTATTTTAAGCAGCAGGCGCCCGAAACGGAGTTCTTCTTTTTGATCGGCGGGGATATGGCAGACCAGATGGATAAATGGAAGGATATTGAAAAGCTTCGTAGGCTGGTTGAATTTGTATTTGTAAACCGGCCCGGCTACAACGGCCGCAAGCCTTCGTGGCTGACCCAGGTGGAAGCTCCTGTGATGCACGTTTCTTCTTCGATGATACGCCGCCGGCTCAGGGACGGCGAAACCGTCCGCTATATTGTGCCGGGTAATGTATTAAAAGAGATTGAGAGGAAAAAACTGTATGGACAAAAATGAAGCTCTTCAAATCGTTAAAAAACAGTTGACGGAAAACAGATACAAGCACACACTCGGTGTCCGGGAGACCGCTTTATATTTGGCAGAACGGTTTGATATCGATTATAATAAAGTAGAGATAGCAGCTATTTTGCATGACTATGCTAAATACCGTCCTGTCGAAGAAATGCGTGAACTGCTCCGTGGAAAAGAAGAAGCCGGCAGGTTTATCGCCTACGGGGACGAATTGCTTCATGCCCCGGCCGGTGCTTATTTCATTCAGACAGAAGCCGGGATTGCAGACGCGGATATTGTTTCTTCTATTTACTGGCATACGACCGGAAAGCCCAATATGACAGCTTATGAAAAGGTGCTGTTTTTAGCGGATTATATAGAGCCAAACCGCACATTTCCTGGAGTGGAAAAAGTCCGGGAGGCGGCAGAAGCAGATATAGACGCTGCCATCATCATGGCTCTTGGAAACACGATTCAATTTTTAATTTCAAAAAATGTTCCTGTATTTCCAGATACGCTTGCCGCTTACAACGATCTGGTGATGGAGCACAAATAATGGAGGCCTGTAGATGAACGAAAAGGAACTGCTTGAATTAGCGGTACAAACTGCTGACAGCAAAAATGCACACGATATCGTAGCACTTGATATGAGAGGGGTTTCACCGATTGCAGATTATTTTGTTATCGGGCACGGCACTTCTGAAAAGCAGGTGCAGGCGATTGCCACAGAATTGAAAAAGGCTGCGCACAAGCAGGGTCTCGACGTACAGAGGCTTGAAGGCTATAACGAAGCCAAATGGGTGCTGATCGATCTCGGGGATGTCGTTGTACACATTTTTCATGAAGACGAAAGAAATTATTACAACCTTGAAAAATTATGGGGAGATGCCGCATACGTGGAACTCGAAACGGTGCTTTCCCAGTAATAATGTAAGCCAGAAAGGCCTGAAAAATCAGGCCTTTTTCTAATTTAAAATGAAGGGAAGTGCAGCATGGCCCACTCAATGTATAACGGCTTTGCCGAAGTGTATGACCGGCTGATGGCTGAAGCTCCGTATGACGCCTGGAAAGAAACCGTCATAAAAGAAGTCCCGGCCAATAATCCCAAAATGCTTGAACTTGGATGCGGAACCGGAGAGATCATGAAACGTCTCTATAACGAAGGATTTCATGCTGACGGCATGGATCTTTCAGCAGACATGCTTGCAGTAGCAGCGCAGAAATGGAGTGCTTCACGGGAAAGACCTGTATTGTTCCATCAGGATATGAGGTTTTTGGACGCGCCGGATACGTACCAGCTCATTTTTTGTTTTTGTGATTCCCTGAACTATTTAACAAAGCCGGAGGATGTTAAAGCTACCTTTGCCGGTGTGTATAATCATCTTGAAGCTGGTGGTACCTTTATGTTCGACGTTCATTCCATTCACTACATAGAGGATATTTTGTCTGAGGTTTCCTTTGCAGACAATGATGAAGAGATTTCTTTTATATGGGATGTGTATCCTTCAGAACAAATCTGGGAGGTTGAGCATGAGCTGACTATTTTTTCGAAAAATGCTGACGGCACCTACAGCCGGTTTGATGAAGATCATGTACAGCGTACGTTTGCCGTTAATGAATACAAAGAGTGGCTCGAGGAAGCGGGTTTTTCGACTGTCCGTATCACAGCTGACTTCACAGCGAATTTTCCGGATGAAGAAAGCGAGCGTATATTCTTTTTAGCGAAAAAAACAGACAAATAGTGTAAAATATTGTAATATATAGAAGTGAACATTCTCCTCGTTAATATGGGGGCCCTGCTCCCTTCCCCTCCTAAATTTTCCCTTTACTAATTAAACAAATAAAAAGAATCTGGAGTTGATGCTTTCTTTGACGAGCCGTTGGAAATTAATTGCAGTCAGCGCCGGCGGAGCCGTGTGCCTTGGAATTATGTTTCTATTATTTTGGAGCGGACTACCCGGGAAACAGGCGGAAAAGCAGGAATCTGTTCCATGGGAAAATCAATCGGACGAAACAGTGCAGGAAGAGGCCTCTGGAAGTGGTTCTGAGCAGGAAGCTGAAGAGCCCGGTGGAGTGGTCCAGGTCGATGTGAAAGGGGAAGTGCATGCCCCGGGTGTTTATAAACTTCAGTCAGATGAGAGAGTCGAAGAAGCGATCCAGAAGGCGGGCGGAATTACGGACAAAGCGGATATGCTTCAGGTGAATCTTGCAGAAAGAGTAGAGGATGAGATGGTTATTCATATACCTGGGGAAGGGGAGGAAACAGTTACTGGCCCGCTCGAAGAAAGCAGTGAGGAAGGGTCTGTGGTTAATGTGAATGAGGCGGAGCAGGTGGATTTAGAAACTATACCTGGAATTGGCCCGGCAAAAGCCGCAGCTATTTTAAGCTACCGGGAAGAGAACGGTTCCTTTGAAACGATAGAAGACTTATCCAATGTGAGCGGAATAGGTGAAAAGACGGTGGAGCAGCTCCGGGATTACATTTCTCTCTAATATTTACTTTTCGAAATAGTCTGATAAAGTTAAGGAAGAAAAACTATTGCTTTGAGAGAAAGGAGCTTTCCTGTGGAAGAACATAAAGACTGGAAACTTGAAACACTTTCTGTGCATGCGGGCCAAACCCCCGATCCGGCCACTAACGCAAGAGCGGTGCCTATTTACCAGACAACATCCTATGAGTTTAATGATACCGACCATGCCGCTGATTTATTTGGCCTTCAGGAATTTGGGAACATTTACACCCGAATCATGAACCCGACCTCCGATGTTTTTGAAAAGCGAATGGCTGCGTTGGATGGAGGTATCGGTGCGCTTGCTACTGCAAGCGGCAGCTCCGCTATTCATATTGCCGTATTGAATATTTGCAGCGCCGGAGATGAAATTGTCGCTTCGAGCGGCTTGTACGGCGGCACGTACAACATGTTTATGCATACGCTTCCGAAAATGGGTATCCAGGTTCATCTGGTGGATGGTACGGACCCGCGGGCGTACGAGGAAAAGATAAATGAAAATACAAAATTAATATTCAGCGAAATTATTGGAAATCCCAATGGCAATGTACTTGATATCGAAAAAATTGCCGGGGTGGCTCACGATAACGGGCTGCCTTTAATAGTGGACGCTACGACGGTTACGCCTATTCTGTGCCGGCCCATTGACCACGGCGCGGATATCGTCGTACATTCGGCAACAAAATTTATCGGCGGACATGGCACGACGATTGGCGGCGTGATTGTGGACAGCGGAAAATTCAACTGGGATAATGGCAAATTCCCAGGGCTTACAGAGCCGGACCCAAGTTATCACGGTCTCGTATTTACCGAAGCGGTTGGAGAAATGGCCTATATTTTAAAGGCACGTGTGCAGCTGCTGCGTGATTTAGGACCAGCTATTTCTCCAATGAACTCATTTTTGCTTCTCCAGGGGCTTGAAACGCTTCATCTGCGAATGGAGCGCCACTGTGAAAACGCCGAAAAGACAGCGTCATTTCTAGAGCAGCATGAGCTCGTGGACTGGGTGAACTACCCCGGACTTTCTTCACATGAGACGCATGCTACAGCGGAAAAGTATCTGCCGAAAGGAAAAGGGGCCATTCTGACCTTTGGCATCAAAGGTGGTCTCGCCGAAGGGAAAAAATTTATCGAAGCCTGCAATCTGCATTCGCACGTAGCGAATGTTGGAGACGCAAAGTCGTTAGTTATTCATCCGGCAAGCACCACGCATCAGCAGCTCTCTGAGGAAGATCAGCGTGCGGCAGGGGTATCGGCAGACCTTATCCGGGTTTCCGTTGGCATCGAACATATAGACGACATTCTTCGCGATTTAGAAGAAGCCCTCCAGGAAAGCCAGAAATAAACCACGAACGACAAAGCCTGCCTCGCTGGGCAGGCCCTTTCTTTTTCTTTTTCCTATCTTAATATTTAACATTTGGGGGTGAACACGATCCCCGTCCTATGGATACTTATATCTATGACAGCCCCAGTCGGAATGCTGCTCCGTGGAGATTTCTGGATGTGGGGGATTATTTGGCTTTGCTTCGGCGCCGGTTTTATCATATTGCGGCGCTTTCGGGTATTTGCTGCCGGTGCAGTATTAACACTGATCTTTGCCGGAAGCTCCTGGTACTGGGTGGAACACAACGATTCATTTTTTAACGGCACCGAATCAGAAATTACTGGTACCGTAGCCTCGCCTCTAACGTATGACGGCGGAAGGGCCCGTTTTGAACTTCGTACGGATACGGGGGAGTTCATACCGGTTACATGGTGGTTTGACACTGAAGAAGAAATACAGCAAAGCAAAAGTCTTCTTCCGGGAGAACAGTGCCGGTGGAACGGGGAAATGAAGGCACCGTCGACCGCTGGTAATCCCGGCGGATTCAGCTACGAGACTTATCTGTACTGGGAAAAAATACATTGGCTGTTTACGGTGGATAATAGTCAGAACGTTGAATGCTTTGCACGCTCAACGGGAGCCGTTGACACCCTCCAGCGGATCCGGGCCCAGCAGATGCAGCGTATTGAAAGGTTCTTTCCTCAACAGGCCGCTGGTCTGGCGGGCTCTCTGCTGTTTGGGGACCGTGCGTCAATGGCCGGCGAGGTGGAGGAAGCATACCGCTCGCTTGGTCTCGTGCACGTGCTCGTCGTTTCCGGCATGCATGTTGCCATTATTAGTGGGGCTGTATTTTTTCTGCTGAAGCGAATCGGGGTGACGAAGGAACGCTCCTATACAGTGATTCTCTGCCTTTTGCCCGTATATGCTGTACTGACCGGTGGAGCTCCCTCGGTGCTTCGTGCGGCCCTTGCTGCAGGATTTTTTATCGGCTGGCAGAAATGGGGGCCCCGCGGGCGGCATATGGATCCGGTAATTATTCTTTTGATGGTGATGGGGGTTATGCTCATTCTCAGTCCGGGCTATCTTTTTCACATCGGTTTTCAGCTCTCCTTTTTATTAAGCGCCCATCTGCTTCTGTGCAGAAAAAGAATGGCAGCCGCCGGGAAATGGATGAATATGGTCTGGGTTGCCGGTTCGTCAATGCTTGTTTCTCTACCTGTAATACTATGGAACTTCTATCAATTTTCTCTATGGAATGTACTGATTAATTTTTTGTTCGCCCCGGTTCTTCTATTCCTCGTTCTCCCCTTTTTGTTTTTGAATTACCTTCTTTCCTTTTTTATTGCTTCTCCTCCCGAAATCTTTTCTTTGGTTTTTTCAGCAATTGATTGGATGCACGAACTTTTTATCTATCTTGCCGGTATGCCGTGGTCCACAGTACTTCTCGGAAAGCCGGGTCCTGTTTTTATCGTTGTATATGCGGCAGGATGCATGGTGTTTATTACAGCGTGGAACAAAAACATGCGAAAGACAGCTATGTTTCTATCAGCAGCAGTCATGCTCGCGGCAGCAGTCTGGCAGTGGACGGCTCCTTATACAGATGGTCGGGGAAGAGTGACCTACCTTGACGTCGGGCAGGGAGACAGCACAGTCATTGAACTGCCTTACAGGCAGGGCGTGATGGTTGTTGATGGGGGCGGACGGGTAAGCTTTAACGACGAAGAGTGGAAGGAACAGGAGTCTCCCTTTGATCCCGGTGAGGCCGTCGTTGCTGAATATTTAAAATACCGGGGAATCCGCAAATTGGACACGGTAGTTGCGACGCACGGGGACGCTGACCACGTGGGCGGCCTGAAATACGTGGTGGAGCATGTGCCCACAGACGAACTATGGTATGGCAGAAGCGCCCAGTATGAGCCCGGGGAACGGGAGCTTTTGGCAGCGTTTGACAAACATACAGATATTAGGATCGTCGAAGGCGGGGAAAGTCACCATATTGGGAATACGCCTTTTTATGTTCTGCATCCCGGGGGTGAATCGGAGGATAAAAACGATCGTTCTGTTGTGTTGTATTTTGAGCTTGGCGGAAAGCGCTGGCTGCTGACCGGGGACGTTTCCACCGAACAGGAAAAACAGATAGTGCAGGCTTATCCTGGGCTGCAGGTGGACGTTTTAAAAACGGGTCATCACGGCAGCAGAACATCCACGGCCAAAGATTTTGTGGCAGCGGTTCAGCCGGAGCATGCGGTTATATCAGCAGGCTACTGCAACCGTTTTGGCCACCCTCATCCGGAACCTCTCGAAATACTTGAAAAAGCGGGCGTAAATATATGGCGCACGGATCTTCAGGGAGCTGTCCAGTTCATCACTTCTTCCCGGGAGACGCCCGGTATACTTACGGCAAGAGAGGAAATGCTTCCGGTGTGCAATTAAGTCAGGGTTTCTCGTAGGAATAAAAAAGAAAATAAGATAAAATAGAAAGAGAATACGTTCGGAAAGTGTGAGCAGATGGATTATATAACGATGGAAAAGCAGATACAGCAGGAGGACGTACAGCCGTTTTACCTTTTGCAGGGTGAAGAAGGCTATATGATTCAGGATATTCAGCAGAAAATTATTGGAAAAGCACTGGCGGAAGAGGAGAGAGAATTCAATCTGTCTACGTTCGACATGCGTGAGACACCGGTGGAAATTGCTGTAGAGGAGGCGGAAACTCTCCCTTTTTTCGGAGAGCGGCGGGTGATCGTGCTTAAAAACTGCTACTTTTTAACGGGGGCAAAAGAGAAAGAGAAGGTGGAGCATAAAATCGAAGCGCTTGAAACATATGCCAGGAAGCCGAATCCTACTACTGTGTTAATACTGTCCGCGCCTTATGAAAAGCTCGACGCCCGGAAAAAGGTAGTTAAGGAAATTAAAAAACAGGCTGTGGTACTAGAAGCAGCCGCCGCCGGAGAAGAGACGATGAAAAAATGGATGCAGCAGTTTAATCAGGCCCACCAGCTTACAATGAGCCGCGAAGTCATGGACCGTTTTATTGTTCTTGCCGGGAAAGACCTTCTGATGCTTGCCGAAGAAGCGAAAAAGCTGCAGCTTTATACGGGGAGCGGGGAAGTGATGATGGAAACAGTGGATAAACTGGTGCCGCGCTCGCTTGAGGACAACGTGTTTGAACTGGTGGACGCCGTAGTCAAAGGCCAGGCAAAGACGATGCTGCGCATATATTACGACCTGCTTAAGCAGGGAGAAGAGCCGATCAAGATTCTGGCTCTGCTTGCCCGTCAGATCCGTATTATTTATCATGTAAAAAACCTGAAGCAGCAGGGCTATTCGCGAAAACGCATGGCCGGTTCGATTAAAGTCCATCCGTATGCGGTACAGCTTGCTGAAAAGCCGGCGGCGGCATTTTCGCATTCGTACCTACAGGACGCTCTGAAGCTGCTTAGTACTACGGATTACCAGATGAAAGCCGGGAAAATGGATAAGCAGCTCGCCCTCGAGCTCTGTTTTATGAAGCTTGTCTCGGGCCAGAAAATTGGACAATAAAAAACGACTCGGGCCCGAGTCGTTTTATCCTTATTGTGCTACTGCGCTTAGGCGCTTGTGCATTCTGGATTTAGCGCGGTTGGCCGCGTTTTTGTGAATCATGTTTTTGCTGGCTGCTTTGTCTACTTTCTTCATCGCGAGCGCGTAGGAATTCTTCGCAGCATCAACGTTGTTTGCATCGATGTTTTTGTCGAATTCTTTAATAGCCGAACGCATGGAAGAACGGAAAGCCTGCTGCTTCACGCGTTGATTTTCGTTAATAATCACGCGCTTTTTTGCGGATTTAATATTTGCCATGGTGGTCACCTCCTTTAGTTACCGGTCGTTTCTTTTATCAGCACAAAAGGATTCTATCAAAAATCACGACTGAGCGCAAGATTCAGCAGGAAAGAGTTAAATGGATGAAATTTTCAGAATTAAAGCGAAGCGAACGCGAACATTGAAGGAAGAGCGGGGCATTGCTATAATAGACGTTAGTCTCTGCGAACGGAACGCACGGCAAAGTAGTAATAACAGGAGTGATCGAATCAATGAAAGAGCAGGAAAAAATTGAGCGCCAGAAGCGCATTCGTAACTTTTCGATCATCGCCCATATTGATCACGGGAAATCGACGCTTGCTGACCGGATTTTAGAATCGACCAGTGCGTTGACCCAGCGTGAAATGAAAGACCAGATGCTGGATGCGATGGATTTAGAAAGAGAACGCGGTATTACGATTAAACTTAATTCTGTACAGCTGAAATATACACATACAGATGGAGTGGAGTACATTTTTCACTTGATTGACACTCCGGGGCACGTCGACTTTTCCTATGAAGTGTCGCGGAGCCTGGCAGCCTGTGAGGGGGCCCTTTTGATTGTAGATGCCGCTCAGGGCATTGAAGCCCAGACGCTCGCCAATGTGTATCTTGCCCTCGATAACGATCTGGAAATTCTGCCTATTATTAATAAGGTGGATCTGCCAAGCGCAGAGCCTGAACGGGTGAAGCAGGAAGTCGAGGATGTTATCGGCCTGGACGCTTCGGAAGCAGTACTTGCCTCCGCGAAGGACGGAATAGGCACAGACGAAATTTTAAGGCAGATTGTTGAAAAGGTGCCGCCACCGCAGGGTGATCCTTCAGCTCCGCTGCAGGGCATGATTTTCGACTCTGTATATGATACGTATCGCGGAGTTATCGCCTATATCCGGATTAAAGAAGGAACGGTCAAGCCGGGGGAGAAAATCCGGATGATGCAGACTGGAAAAGAATTTGAAGTATCGGACGTCGGCGTATTTAATCCGAAGCCGGTCTCCTGCGATGAACTGACAGTGGGGGACGTTGGGTTTATAATTGCCGGTATTAAAAACGTTGGCGATTCAAGAGTCGGCGATACAATTACAAACGCCCATAATCCGGCCGCCGAGCCGCTGCCGGGTTACAAACGCATGAATCCAATGGTTTTCTGCGGCCTGTTCCCGACAGATGCAAGCAAGTATAACGCGCTCCGGGACGCACTTGAACGGCTGGAGCTTAACGACAGCTCACTGCAGTTTGAAGCAGAAACCTCCCAGGCACTCGGCTTCGGTTTCCGCTGCGGGTTCCTCGGCCTGCTGCATATGGAAATTATACAGGAGCGCATTGAGCGCGAGTATAATATCGAGCTGATCACCACTGCACCGAGCGTTATTTATCACGTGCAGATGGTGGACGGGGAAATGAAGGAGATCGATAACCCTTCCAACATGCCGGATGCCCAGCAGGTGGAATGGGTGGAGGAGCCGTTCGTAAAAGCGACCGTCATGGTGCCAAATGATTACGTAGGCGCCGTTATGGAGCTGTGCCAGGCTAAACGCGGCGAATTTAAAGACATGAAGTATATGGATGATACGCGTGTGAATATCGTCTACGACCTTCCGTTAACCGAAATTGTCTATGACTTTTTCGACCAGCTGAAGTCCCAGACAAAAGGATATGCTTCATTTGATTATGAGTTTATCGGCTTTAAAGAAAGCAATCTCGTGAAGATGGATATTTTGTTAAACGGGGAAAGCGTGGATGCGCTGTCCGTTATTGTCCACCGGGACGTGGCCTATGAACGCGGGAAAGCTATCGTTGAAAAATTAAAAGATTTAATTCCGCGCCAACAGTTTGAAGTGCCGGTTCAGGCGACAATTGGGAAAAGCGTTATCGCCCGTTCGACCATCAAAGCCATGAGGAAAAACGTTTTGTCCAAATGCTACGGCGGCGACATTACGCGGAAGCGTAAGCTGCTTGAAAAGCAGAAGGAAGGTAAAAAACGCATGAAAAGCGTTGGCAAAGTAGATGTTCCGCAGGAAGCATTTATGTCTGTATTAAAGATGGATAAAGACTAAGCAAAGCGGGCTGCCTTCCGGGCGGCCTTTGCTTTTTCCATAAAGAAGGAGAGAAAAGCGTGGCAAAAGGATTGTACGTCCACATCCCTTTTTGCGAATACATTTGTTATTACTGCGATTTTAATAAATTTCTCATTAACAACCAGCCGGTCGATGAGTATTTAGAAGCACTGGACCAGGAACTCGCCTCCTACACGATGGACCAGCTGCAGACGGTTTATATCGGAGGGGGGACGCCGACAGCTCTTTCGGCTGTACAGGTGGAGAAGCTGATGCAGATCATGAACCGGCACGTTCCGGTGACTCAGCTCAAGGAATATACGGTAGAGGTGAATCCGGGAGATGTAGGTGAGCAGAAGCTGTCGCTGCTGAAGGCAGGCGGAGTGGACCGGCTGAGTATTGGTGTTCAGACGTTTCACGATTCCCAGTTAAGCAGTATCGGCCGGGGACATTCTGCAGACGAAGCGAAAGAAACAGTCCAGGCAGCCAGACAGGCCGGCTTTGATAACATTTCAATTGATTTAATGTTTGGGCTGCCGGGCCAGACGATGAAGGACTGGGAAGAAACGCTTGATGAAGCAATGGCGCTTGCTCCTCCGCACGTGTCGGCTTATTCATTGAAGATCGAAAAGCAGACCCGGTTTTATAATTGGTGGCGTGAAGGAAAAATAGCTCCGCTGCCGGAGGAAGAGGAGGCGGATATGTATGAGCTGCTTGTGGATCGTCTCGAAAGCCACGGGCTTGATGCTTATGAGATCAGCAACTTTGCACGTGCCGGGTACAGCAGCCGTCACAACCGGATATACTGGCAGAATGAAGAATATATTGGTGCCGGTGCGGGCGCTCACGGCTACACCGACGGCGTGCGGTACGCCAACATTAAACCGTTGAACCATTATATTCAGGCAGTTCAGGAAAAAGGCAGCCCAGTACAAACGACGCATCCGGTAACGAGAAAAGAACAGATCGAAGAGGAAATGTTTCTCGGGCTTCGGTTATATGAAGGTGTATCTACGGAGCGTTTTTATCAGAAATACGGCTGTGCCGTGGAAGACATATATCCGGAAAGCATTCAAGAAGCGAAGCGGAAGGAGTGGCTCACAGAAGCAGACGGCCGTTTGTTTTTAACAGAAGAAGGAAAGCTGCTCGGTAATGAAGTGTTTGCTTTATTTTTATTGGACGATGAGCCTGAAAATAATTGACAAAGCAAAAATCCTTTGATAGCTTATAAAATAGATTTAGCACTCGGATAAAACGAGTGCTAACAGAGGAGAATGTGTAATGCTTACCGATCGACAATTACTCATTTTGCAATCGATCATTGAAGATTATATTCAATCGGCCGAACCTGTAGGTTCAAGAAGCATCTCCAAAAAAAACAGCATTACGTTCAGTCCGGCCACCATCCGTAACGATATGGCGGATTTGGAAGAGCTCGGTTTTTTGGAAAAAACCCACAGCTCGTCCGGACGCATTCCTTCCCAAAAAGCTTACCGGCTGTATGTGGACCGCCTGCTGCTGCCGTACCGTTTCAGTGAACCTGAGATGAACAACATTCAATCGCTTTTTGCCGGTAAAATACTCGAAGCTGAAGAAGCAGTAAAGGAAACAGCCGGCATTTTGTCTGAATTGACGAGCTATGCCTCTATTGTGCTTGGCCCGGAAATGTTTGAATCGAGACTCAGGCAGATTCAGATTGTTC
Organism: Marinococcus sp. LNHM5E3-2.1; assembly: GCF_056034365.1. Taxonomy (NCBI): domain Bacteria; kingdom Bacillati; phylum Bacillota; class Bacilli; order Caryophanales; family Bacillaceae; genus Marinococcus; species Marinococcus sp. LNHM5E3-2.1. The sequence continues at coordinate 40,747 of NZ_JBQLIB010000007.1, read as the reverse complement.
CTATTGGAAAAGAAGCAGCTGTTGCTGTCATCGTGACAGATACAGGATATGTGGAAAACCATACGGTAGCTCTTCCCCCAACGCTTGAAGCAGGGGAGCTCGAACAAATTACGAACATTTTAAACGAGCGGCTGCGGGGAATTCCGCTTTATCAGCTGCAGCGGGCGCTGTTTTCTGAAGTGAGAGACGTTTTAAAGAGGTACGTGCTCAACTACGAAGCAGCTCTTTCGTTTACGGAAGAGGCTCTCCGGAAATCGAGGCATGAAAAGATCTTTTACGGAGGCAAAACCAACCTGCTCAACCAGCCGGAATTCAAAGACGTAGACCGTGTGCGGGCGCTGCTCGAATTAATGGAGGAAGAGCATCTGATTCACGAGCTCTTAAAACCAACCATTAACGGTATGACGATTAGAATTGGGCAGGAAAACCCCAATGAAGCGTTTGAGCACTGCAGCATCATCTCTGCCACGTATTCCCTCGCTGGGAAGCCGGTTGGAACCATTGGTATTGTAGGGCCAACGAGAATGGAATATCAAAAAGTTATCAGCCTAATTAATCATCTTTCTTACGGCCTTTCAAATGTGTTGGATGACTTGTACCGGAGAGACTCTTAATGATAGTATTTGTTATTGGTTGATGAACTTAATAAAGAGTCGGATATAGTATGGCTTTGAACGATAGCAACAGCATTAATGGAGGTGGCGCAGGTGAGCGAAAAGAACAAGCAGCAGGAAGAGGAAAAAAAAGATCAGGAAGCACCAAACGAAGAAGAAGTAACCGAAGAAGACGTCGAAATCCTCGAGCCGGAAGATGTTGAAGAGGATGAACTTGAAGAGGAATCCGGTTCGCGTGAAGCAGAACTCGAAAAAGAAATAAACGAATGGAAAGACCGTGCTCTTCGTGCTCAGGCAGATTTAGAGAATGTGCGCCGCAGAGCAAAAGCGGAAAAAGAGGAAGACGCCAAATACCGGGTCCAGCCTCTGGCAGAGGAGCTTCTGCCGGTAATGGACAATTTTGAAAGAGCGATGCAGACCAAGCCCGATAACGAAAGTGCCCAGTCATTTATTGACGGCATGGCCATGGTCTACAATCAATTCAGATCTGCACTCGAACAGCAGGGTGTGGAAGAAATCCCGGCACAGGGCGAATACTTTGACCCAACCATTCACCAGGCTGTCATGCAGGCTGATGAAGAAGGGTTTGAGTCTAATCAGATTGTGGAAGAAATGCAAAAGGGATACAGACTGAAAGATCGTGTGCTGCGCCCTTCAATGGTAAAAGTGAACAACTAATAATTCAGATATAGAGTACTGTATAGGAGGAAGAAAAATGAGTAGAACAATTGGCATTGACTTAGGTACAACAAACTCTTGTGTAGCCGTTATGGAAGGCGGGGAAGCGCAGGTTATTCCGAACCCGGAAGGCAACCGCACAACTCCTTCCGTTGTAGCATTCAAGGACGGAGAACGTCAGGTAGGGGAAGTGGCTAAGCGCCAGTCCATCACAAACCCTAACACGATCAGTTCCATCAAGCGTCACATGGGTACAGATTACAAGGTGGAAATCGAAGGCAAAGAATACAATCCGCAGGAAGTTTCTGCGATTATTCTTCAGAAATTAAAGTCGGACGCTGAAAGCTATCTTGGCGAGACTGTTACAAACGCAGTTATCACAGTACCTGCGTACTTTAACGACTCCCAGCGTCAGGCAACAAAAGACGCCGGCCGTGTTGCAGGTCTTGAAGTAGACCGTATCGTAAACGAGCCGACAGCTGCAGCACTTGCCTACGGCCTGGAAAAAGAAGAGGACCAGACTATCCTCGTATTTGACCTCGGCGGCGGTACATTTGACGTATCCATTCTTGAGCTTGGCGAAGGCTTTTTCGAAGTTCGTTCCACGTCCGGCGACAATAAGCTTGGCGGTGACGACTTTGACCAGGTGATTATCGACCATTTAGTGGATGAGTTCCGCAAAGAAAACGGTATTGACCTTTCCCAGGATAAAATGGCTGTGCAGCGCTTGAAGGATGCAGCAGAAAAAGCGAAAAAAGATCTTTCCGGCGTTACGCAGACACAGATTTCCCTGCCGTTTATCACAGCAGATCAGAGCGGACCGAAACACCTTGAGCTTACACTGACACGTGCTAAGTTTGATGAGCTTTCCTCGAAGCTGGTTGAACGCACAATGGGGCCTACAAGACAAGCAATGAAAGACGCTGGTCTCAGTGCTTCCGAAGTGGATAAAGTCATCCTTGTTGGTGGTTCCACACGTATTCCTGCTGTACAGGAAGGCATTAAAAACTTAACTGGTAAAGAACCACACAAAGGTGTTAACCCGGATGAAGTGGTAGCCGTAGGTGCTGCTGTTCAGGCAGGCGTACTAACCGGTGATGTAAAAGACGTTGTACTGCTCGACGTTACACCACTCTCCCTCGGTATCGAAACGATGGGCGGAGTAACAACGAAATTAATCGACCGGAATACTACAATTCCGACAAGCAAATCCCAGACGTTCTCAACAGCAGCTGACAATCAGCCTTCTGTGGATATTCATGTGCTTCAGGGTGAGCGTGAAATGGCCGCAGACAACAAAACGCTTGGCCGTTTTCAGCTGACCGATATCCCGCCAGCTCCGCGCGGCGTACCTCAAATCGAAGTTACCTTCGATATTGATGCTAACGGTATTGTGAACGTACGTGCGAAGGATCTTGGCACAAACAAAGAGCAGTCTATTACCATCACTTCTTCCTCCGGTCTTTCCGAAGAAGAGATTGAACAAATGGTAAAAGATGCTGAAGAAAATGCAGAAGAGGACAAAAAGCGTAAAGAAGAAGTAGAAGTGCGCAACGAAGCGGACCAGCTCGTCTTCACGACAGAAAAAACATTGAATGACCTCGGCGAAAATGTAACAGAAGACGAAAAACAGCAGGCTGAGGACGCAAAAGAAAAAGTAAAAACTGCGCTTGAAGGCGAAGATATTGAAGCCATCCGCACAGCGAAGGACGAGCTTCAGGAAATCGTTCAGCAGCTGACAACGAAAATGTATGAACAGGCAGCGCAGCAGGCTCAGCAGGAGCAGGGCGAAGCCGGCGGCGAAAGCAGTGACGACACTGTAGACGCTGACTACGAAGACGTTAAAGATGACAATGATAACAGTGATAACAACAAAAACAGCTAACGATCTGTAGCGCTGATGAATGGGGCTGTCCCGAATAGTGGTCACTTGACTGCTTCTATTCAAGGGGATGGCCCCTTCTTTCTGTAATGAATATGTTTTTCAGATTGAAGCGTCTTCTTGTAGAATGATAAGATAACACGTATGGACAAGAGCGAGGAGTGAAGATGAACGATGAGTAAACGCGATTATTACGACGTGCTTGGCGTCAGCAAAGACGCGGACGAGCAGGAAATAAAAAAAGCATATAGAAAACTGGCACGCCAGTATCACCCGGACGTCAACAAGGAAGACGACGCCGAAGAAAAATTTATTGAAATCAAAGATGCCTATGATACATTAAGCGATCCCCAGAAGCGTTCGAATTACGATCGTTTCGGCCATGAAGATCCGAACCAGGGCTTTGGCGGCGGCGGAGCCGGAGCAGGCGGCTTCGGCGGCGGATTTGGCGACATTTTCGATATGTTTTTCGGCGGCGGTGCTTCAAGAGATCCAAATGCTCCACGGCAGGGGGCGGATCTGCAGTATACGATGACGCTCACCTTTAAGGAAGCAGCCTTCGGCAAAGATACAGAGATCGAAATTCCAAAAGAAGAAAATTGTGAAACGTGCGGCGGCGACGGCGCAAAGCCAGGCACAGAAAAAAGAACTTGCCGCCAGTGCGGCGGGCAGGGTCAGATGAACGTAGAACAGAATACGCCGTTTGGCCGTGTCGTGAACCGTCGTGTGTGTGACCGCTGCAGCGGCTCGGGCGTTGAAGTGGAAGAAAAATGTCCTACATGTAACGGAAACGGCCGCATCCGCCGGAACAAAAAGATCAATATTCATATTCCGGAGGGCGTCGACCACGGCCAGCAGATCCGCGTGAGCGGTCAGGGCGAGCCGGGCGCAAATGGTGGACCACCGGGCGACCTGTTTGTCGTTTTCAACGTACAGCCGCATGAATTCTTTGAACGTGACGGAGATGACGTCTACTGCGAAATGCCGCTGACATTTGTTCAGGTAACGCTTGGCGATGAAATTGAAGTGCCGACACTGCGAGGTAAAGTTAAATTGAAAATACCGGCTGGCACCCAATCGGGAACAAAATTCCGTCTCCGGAATAAAGGCATTAATAACGTGCACGGACGCGGCCAGGGCGATCAGCATGTGAAAGTCCAGGTAGTGACACCGAAGAAACTGACGGACCGGCAGAAGGAACTGCTGCGGGAATTCGCAGAAATCAGCGGCGATGAAGAAACCGATGAACAGCACGGAAATTTCTTTGACCGTGTGAAACGGGCGTTTCGCGGAGAGTAAAAAGGGAGGAGCAGACATATGAATTGGATTGAAATTTCTGTTCACACTACCCAGGAGGCCATTGACCCTGTATCGTTTGTGCTTCAGGAAGCAGGAGCAAGCGGGGTCGTGATTGAAGATTCGGCCGACCTGGAGCGGGAATGGGAAGAGGCAGAAGACGAATGGTTCATGCTTTCTGAAGATAATTATCCGGATGAAGGCACGCTTGTGAAAGCCTATCTTCCGATGACAAGCTACGTCACCGATACTGTGGAGGAAATTAAGCAATCCATTAATGAACTGCTCCTTTACGATATTGATTTAGGACGAAACCAGGTAGTGCTTAAAGAGATTGCGGAGGAAGACTGGGCAGAGGCCTGGAAAAAGTATTACAAGCCTGTCCAGATCACGAATAAAGTTACTATTGTGCCTTCCTGGGAAGAGTATGAAAAAAAGAGCGGGGAAAAAATCATTACGCTGGATCCGGGCATGGCGTTTGGCACCGGCACCCACCCGACAACCGTACTCAGCATGCAGGCGCTTGAAGAGTACACACGTCCGGGTAATGCAGTGCTGGACGTCGGCACCGGGTCCGGCGTGCTCGCTATAGGCGCATGCTTATTCGAAGCAGGAGAAATTCTTGCGCTCGATCTTGATGAAGTAGCCGTCAGGAGTGCTGAAGAAAATATCAGCCGAAACGGGATGGCAAATAAAATCACCGTGGCCCAATCGGATTTGCTGGAATACCGGTCGATGCAGGCAGATATCATTGTGGCTAATATTTTGGCACCTATCATTATCCGCCTTGCAGAGGATGCGTTTAGTTCCCTTCAGCCGGATGGTGTGTTTATTACTTCAGGCATCATTGAAAGCAAACGTACGGATGTCGAACAGGCTCTGACGGAAGCGGGTTTTGTTATTGAAGATGTGCGGGCAGTCGAAGACTGGCTGTGCATTATCGCCCGCCGGCCGCAGACACTGTAAAGGAGAGGAATATGCAGCATTATTTTGTGGATCCCTCCTCCATACAGCATGAATATATACAAATCACGGGTAATGATGCAAAGCACATTGCCCGTGTTATGCGTATGGGCCCGGGAGAAAAAATTGTATGTAAAGACAATCAGGGACATGCCTTTGTGACTGAAATTGAAAGCGTGGAAGAAAAAAGTGTCCACGCAAAAATAATCAGCGAGTGGACAGGAGGAGCAGAGCTTCCTGTAAATATTATCGCTGCCCAGGCTCTGATTAAAGGAGAAAAAATGGACACTGTCGTGCAAAAAGCAACAGAGCTTGGAGCCTCGGCGATTTATTTTTATGAAGGGGACCATTCTGTGGTAAAATGGGATGCGAATAAACGGCAAAAGAAAATTGATCGTTTAAACCGAATTGCTAAAGAAGCAGCAGAGCAGTCAGAGCGGATGTATATACCGGAAATTGTTTATTTTTCCTCGGCACGTAAGGTTATAGAAAACACGGCTTCTGTCGGGAGCCGGATCGTTTTATCAGAAGCAGAAGCGAGAGCAGAACTGCCCGCAAAGCTCCCTGAGGTGTTTGCCGGGCATCCGGAAACGCTGCTCGCATTTATCGGGCCGGAGGGCGGGTTCTCCCGTAACGAGCTGTCCCTGTTTGAGGAACAGCACATTCCTGCGACGTCCCTGGGGAAGAGAATTGTTCGAAGCGAAACCGCTTCTTTGCTGCTGCTTGGAGCAGTGACATATTATTATGAAATTCAGGAGGGGAACATACAATGAGATCAGTGGCGTTTCATACTCTTGGCTGTAAAGTAAACCATTACGAAACGGAAGCCATATGGCAGCTGTTTAAAAACGACGGCTATGAAAAAAAGGAATTTGATCAGACCGCGGATGTCTATGTTATCAACACCTGTACGGTAACAAACACCGGAGATAAAAAAAGCCGCCAGGTAATCCGGCGCGCAGTACGTAAAAATCCGGAAGCCATTATATGCGTCACCGGCTGTTATGCCCAGACCTCTCCGGGAGAGATTATGGATATTCCCGGCGTCGATATTGTCGTTGGCACGCAGGACCGCAAAAAAATGCTCGACTATATTGAAGAGTACACGGTGTCCCGGGAACCAATTAACGGTGTAAGTAATATTATGAAAAACCGTGTGTACGAAGAACTCGATGTACCGGAGTTTACCGACCGCACGAGAGCGTCGCTGAAGATTCAGGAAGGGTGCAATAACTTCTGTACCTTCTGTATCATCCCGTGGGCCCGTGGCCTGCTCCGTTCGAGAAACCCGGAAGAGGTTATGCATCAGGCCGAACAGCTGGTTAACAAAGGCTACAAGGAACTGGTGCTGACAGGCATTCATACAGGAGGCTACGGTGAAGACCTGAAAGACTATAATCTCGCAGGGCTGCTCCGGGATCTTGAAACCATCGATGGGCTAAAACGGATCCGTATTTCTTCCATAGAAGCAAGTCAAATCACCGATGAAGTGATTGATGTGCTCCGAAGGTCAAACAAAGTAGTAAATCATCTGCACGTGCCGCTTCAGGCTGGCTCAAACACCGTGCTTAAAAGAATGAGAAGAAAATACAGTGTGGAATTTTATGCGGACCGCCTCGAAAAACTGCGCGAAGCGCTTCCGGAATGCGCCATCACCACAGATGTGATTGTAGGCTTCCCGGGGGAAACGAAAGAAGAATTTCAGCAGACGTACGACTTTATCCGGGACCAGCGTTTCTCAGAACTGCACGTATTTCCATATTCGAAGAGAACCGGTACCCCGGCTGCTAAAATGAGCGATCAGGTTGAGGATGAAGAAAAAAATGACCGGGTGCACCGTCTGATTGAACTATCCAATCAACTGGCAAAAGAATATGCTTCGCGTTTTGAAAATGAAGTCGTGGAAGTAATTCCGGAAGAAGAAGATAAAGAAAAACCAGGTTACTTTGTCGGCTACTCGACAAATTATATAAAGGTACGTTTCCCTGCGAACCCGGAATGGCGTGGTGAAATTGTGCGCGTGAAAATTACGAATGCAGGCTATCCATTGAATGAAGGGGAATTTGTACGCGTGCTTGACCATGATACAGCAACGCTTGTATAACTATAACAGCTAAACTGGAGGAGAAAGTATGGCAGATCTCGCGCAATATATTGATCACACACTGCTGAAGCCGGAAACCACATTTGAAGATATAAAACGTATCACAGCGGAAGCGAAAGACAATCATTTCAAATCTGTCTGCATTAATCCGTCGATGGTGCCTTTTGCAGCGGAAGAGCTAAAAGGCTCCGGCGTGCTTGTCTGTACAGTGATCGGTTTTCCACTCGGTGCCACAAATCCGGAAACAAAAGCATTTGAAGTGAAAAATGCCATCGCCAACGGAGCGAAGGAAGTTGATATGGTTATCAATATCGGCGCCTTAAAAAGCGGGGAAGACGATCTGGTCCGCGCGGACATTGAAGCGGTCGTGCAGGCTGCAAATCAGGAGGCACTGGTGAAAGTGATAATAGAAACAGCGCTGTTAACTGATGAAGAGAAGAAGAAGGCCTGCAGTCTTGCAGTTGAAGCTGGAGCGGATTTTGTAAAAACATCCACCGGGTTTAACGGAGGAGGAGCAACGATCGAAGATGTGCGTCTGATGAAAGAGACGGTGGGCGACCGTGCCGGCGTAAAAGCGAGCGGCGGGGTCAAAGACCGTCAGACTGCTCTTGCATTAATTGAAGCCGGAGCGTCCAGGCTCGGTGCAAGCTCTGGTGTGAAAATACTGCAGGGTGAAACCTCAAGCGAAAACTACTAACAATCTCTGCCTGCCAGCTCGTTGATTTTTTGGCACAGATGCTTTATACTATTTACCAAATGGCTAGTATTTGAGTAATAGTCTTTATTCATATATTAGTTAGATTGGTTGTTCGGAGGGAGGGAATCACATGGCAGAGACAAGAAAGAAAAAGAATGAAGATATTGATGCCGCTCTTCGCCGTTTTAAGCGTAGCCTTTCCAAAGAAGGAACAATGGCTGAAGTGAAAAAACGCAAACACTACGAAAAACCTAGTGTTCGTCGTAAGAAGAAAAGCGAAGAAGCTAGAAAACGTAAGTTTTAAGTAAAGAAGGTGCTGCATCCTTGGAACTCATGGACCGTTTAAGCAGTGACATGAAGTCAGCAATGAAAAACAAGGAAAAACAGCGTTTAAATGTTATCAGAGGCCTGCGGGCTTCGATGCAGAATGAAGCTATCAAGCTCAATAAAGAGCTTGATGAAAGCGAAGCAACAGCGGTTTTAAACCGCGAAATGAAACAAAGAAAAGATTCCCTCCATGAGTTTGAAAACGCAGGACGGGAAGATTTAGCAGAACAGACCAGGTTTGAAATGGACGTCATATCTGAATATCTTCCTGCTCCTTTATCGAATGAAGAATTGGAATCAATTGTGAAAGAAACTATTCAGGAGGAGAATGCCTCTTCGATGAAAGATATGGGAACAGTGATGTGTGCGGTGATGCCTAAAGTCAGCGGAAAAGCGGACGGTTCCCAGGTAAATCAATTAGTGAAAAAGCATTTATCTTCTTGATAATAAGAAAGCTAGAGATCGAATCAGGGTTCAGTTCCGGTTCGGTCTCTTTTTTTAAACATATGCCAGTCTTCCTCCCGAAATAAACGGGAAAAAATTGAAACGCTTTTATCTTTATCCTCGTACATAAGAGTATAGACATATAACTAATGAACGGGAGGGGGGATAGAGGTGGAGCAGAGAAAAAGCAGATGGCTGTCCGTTCTTCTTGCCATACTTTTCATGACAGCCGCCTGGCTTCCGGCATCTGTACAGGGGGCCGGTGAAAATCAGACCGTATATGTTATCCCGGTTGAACAGACCGTTGAACAGGGAATGGCTGCATTTTTGGAACGATCGGTGGAAGAAGCGGAAGAAGCTGATGCCGACAGGATTATTTTTGAACTGGACACGCCCGGAGGCGCGGTGGATGCCGCAGGTGAGATTGCCTCGATTATCAATGGTACATCTATTCCAACTACCGCATATGTAACGGACCAGGCTATGTCAGCAGGAGCGTTTCTGGCTTTGAGCGCTGACGAAATTGCCATGGCGCCTGAAACAGAAATGGGAGCAGCCCAGGTTATTGACGGCTCGGGCAATGCAGCATCTGACAAGGCTCAGTCAGCCTGGGTGTCTAATATGGTCAATGCAGCTGAATCCAATGACAGAGATCCAGTGTATGCAGAAGCAATGGCTGACCCTGGAGTTGAACTGCCGGATTATCGTGCCGGAGAAGGTGAACTGTTAACGCTTACGGCCTCGGAAGCAGCTTCTGAAGAAGTGGGCTATGCAGAATACATTGCCGACAGCAGAGATGATCTTCTCAGTCAGATGAACCTGGGCGATGCTGCAGTGGAAGAAGCAGATATCAGCGCAGCTGAGCAGATCGCAAGATGGGTGACCAGTCCGTATGTGATTCCTATTTTATTGAGCGTCGGCATGATCGGCCTAATACTTGAAGTATTTTCACCGGGATTTGGAATTTTTGGAGGCATCGGTCTCGCATCCTTAGGACTATTCTTTTTCGGTCATATGATTGCCGGGTTTGCCGGCTTCGAAGGACTGCTGCTGTTTGGCGTCGGTTTAATATTACTGCTGATAGAATTCTTTGTTCCTGGTTTTGGAATTTTTGGTATATTAGGTATAGGGGCAGTCGTTGGCAGCCTGTTTATGTCGTCGTTTTCTGTTTCCGTTATGGCGATCTCCGTCGTTCTGGCAGCAGTAGCCGCCATCATCGCAGCAGTAGTTATGGTGGTCGGGTTCGGAAAACGGGGGCCAATGAAAAAGCTGGTGCTTCAGGATACGTTTTCTTCGAAGGAAGGATATGTGTCAAATGAAGGAAGAACGGACTTATTAGGCAGAGAAGGAACGGCATTGACTCCGCTGCATCCGACCGGTGCAGTAGATATTGACGGGGAAAAAATCGATGTCGTTTCAGACGGCCGCTATCTTGACCGCGGAGACGCTGTGCAGGTAGTGCGTGTAGAAGGCACGCGTGTTGTAGTAAAGCCATACTCTAACAAAGAAAGAAGGGAATCATGACATGGGAATTGATATAGGTCTCGTTATTGTATTAGCTATTATTTTAATAGCGCTCGTCATTTTATTCACTTTTGTACCAGTTGCGCTTTGGATTTCGGCGCTTGCTGCAGGGGTGAAAGTAGGTATTTTCCAGCTGGTCGGTATGCGGCTCCGGAGGGTTATTCCGTCGAGAGTAGTAAACCCGATGATCAAGGCAGAAAAAGCTGGTCTTGATATTGAACTGAACAAGCTTGAAGGCCACTATCTGGCTGGCGGTAATGTGGACCGGGTGGTCAATGCACTAATCGCCGCCCAGCGTGCAAATATTGAACTTACATTTGAACGTTGTGCTGCTATCGACCTTGCCGGCCGTGACGTATTGGAAGCCGTACAGATGAGTGTTAACCCGAAAGTTATTGAAACACCATTTATTGCCGGTGTCGCAATGGACGGTATTGAAGTGAAAGCAAAAGCAAGAATCACCGTACGCGCAAACATAGACCGTCTGGTCGGGGGTGCCGGTGAAGATACCGTTATCGCCCGTGTTGGTGAAGGTATTGTTTCGACGATCGGTTCTTCGCAGAATCATAAAAAAGTATTGGAAAACCCGGACAGCATCTCACAGACTGTTCTTTCCAAAGGGCTGGATTCAGGTACGGCTTTTGAGATTTTATCCATTGATATAGCCGATATTGACATTGGCAAAAACATTGGTGCAGAACTGCAGACAGACCAGGCGGAAGCAGATAAAAACATCGCCCAGGCGAAAGCCGAAGAACGTCGCGCCATGGCTGTTGCTCAGGAGCAGGAAATGAAAGCACGCGTAGAAGAAATGCGTGCGAAAGTTACCGAGTCCGAAGCAGAAGTGCCAATGGCAATGGCAGAAGCCCTGCGTTCCGGAAACCTTGGCGTCATGGATTATATGAATATCCAGAACGTTATGTCTGATACGGATATGCGTGAATCCATCAGTAAATCCGGTAAAGACGACGACCAAAACGGTCCATATAACCGCCCGCACACCGATAAATAAGGGACTTTGTCCGTAGAAGAAGGTGAATGAAGCGATGGAGCAGCTGTTTGAACTAGTGTTTGAAAATCTGTGGATTTTACTGCTGCTCTTCGGCGGTTTGATTACGTTTATGGGCCGGGGAGACAGCAGCCAGCAGCAGGACAGCGGTGACGGTGATTCAAGGCGGCGCGGGGCTTTTGGAAAACTCGAAGACATATTCGAAGAGTTTGAAAATGCCCGCAAAGAAAATACGCCGAACCGTCCTCAGAATGATCCTTCTGGAAGTCCCGGCAATCATCCAACGCGCCGGGTGCCGGAAGCTGAGGCAGAGCTGTACAAAGAAGAGACAGATAATCCTCAGAATAAAAGCAGTGCTTTAAAAGAATACGAAAAACGCCGCGAAGAGCTTCAGCAGCAAAAGAAAAATGCAAGCCAGCGTCTTGAGCGTGCTTCGCGCCAGTCTGCTGAACGCGGAGGCGTTATGTCAGACGGGGAAATCGGCGGAGCGCGGAGAAATCCACGGTCGATAAATAAAAAAGAAGCAGCAAACGGACTCGTGTGGGCGGAGGTTCTCAGCCCGCCGGTCACAAGGCGCAGCGGTTATCCTTACCAGCGGCAGTCAACAATGTCACGTGAAAAAGTGACGCCGCACCGTTCCGCTAAAAAAAGCAGTAATGAGTGAGCCTGATCCTCGGATCAGGTTCTTTTTTTCCTGAGAATCGTAAAATGTCTGCTATTTTTTGCAACACCCTCAGCGTGGTGGTAGAGTAGAGTTAGCATACTAACGAAAAAACTGATAACAGCAAGGATATGATATTATACTCAAGGAGACTGAGCTATATTGACCGAAAAGAAAACGTTAGAATTACAAGTGAATGAAATGAACGACATCCAGCAGCTGTTTGGTCCAAACGATGTGCACATTGAGCGGCTTGAAGAAAAGCTGGACGTTTCGATTATTACCCGGGGCGGCTCGCTGATCGTAGAAGGAAACGAAAAGCAGGCAGCGCTGGTCGAAGAAGTGATTGAAGCTTTGGCAAGGCTGCTGAAAAAACGGGTGCGGATTTCAGAACGGGACGTTGTCTATGCCGCGCAGCTTGCCGAGGAAGGAAAGCTTGAAAAGCTTGAAGATCTTTTCCAGGAGCAGATTGCTGTAAATGCTGAAGGCAAGCCAGTGATGATTAAAACCTTGGGGCAAAAGGAATATATTGATCAGATCCGTCGTAAAGACATGATATTTGGCGTTGGCCCAGCTGGTACAGGCAAAACCTATCTGGCGGTCGTAATGGCGATAAATGCTTTAAAAGAGGGGCGGGTGAAGCGGATTGTACTAACCCGTCCGGCGGTGGAGGCTGGAGAAAGCCTCGGATTTCTTCCGGGAGACCTGAAAGAAAAGGTGGATCCATATCTGCGTCCGCTGTATGACGCCCTGCATAATATCTTTGGAGCGGAGCATACACAGCGGTTAATGGAGAGAGGGACGATCGAAGTAGCTCCCCTCGCGTATATGAGAGGCCGGACGCTGGACGATGCTTTTGTTATTCTCGATGAAGCCCAGAACACCACGAAAGAACAAATCAAGATGTTTTTAACGCGGCTCGGCTTTGGTTCAAAAATGATTGTTAACGGGGACCTCACCCAGATTGATCTTCCCAAAGGCCAGCAGTCAGGGCTGAAGGTGGCGGCACGCATTTTAAAAAACATCGATCATATTGGGTTCGTTTACCTTGAAGCCACGGATGTCGTACGGCATACACTCGTGCAGCAGATTCTTGATGCTTACGAACAGGAGGAAGGCGATCCAAAGCGTACGCTGAACCGGCCGGACAAACCAACAAACAACTAGTCAGGGGTGGACAGGTGTGAGTATTGAAGTAGATATGGTGGATGAAACGGAACGAGTAGAACCGAAGCACTGGGAGCTAGTGAAAAACATCCTGCAGTTCGCATGTGAAAAAGAAGGAGTCGTAGACGGCTCGGAGGTCTCTGTAAGTTTTGTGGATAATGAAATGATTCAGGCGGTCAACAGAGAATACAGGGAGATCGACCGGCCGACTGATGTAATTTCATTTGCGCTGAATGACGACGAAATTCAGCCCCAGGCTGAAGGCATACCGAACCTGCTCGGAGACATTATTATCAGCGTCCCCAAGGCGCAGGAGCAGGCCGGGGAATACGGTCACTCGTTTGAAAGAGAACTGGGCTTTTTGGCCGTTCACGGCCTGCTTCATTTGCTTGGATACGATCATATGGACAAAGAGGAAGAAGATAAAATGTTTTCGCGTCAGGAAAGGATTCTTGAAGCGTATGGATTACCGCGATAAATCGGTGCCTAAACGCTGGAAGGACGGCTTTATATTTGCTGGAAAAGGTATCCTCCTTGCCTTCCGGGAAGAGCGTCACATGCGCTTTCATGTCTTTTTCGGTCTGGCAGCCGTTCTTTTGGGATGGGTGTGCGGCATCGCTTTATGGCAGTGGGCTGTTCTTTTGCTGGCAATTGCCGGCATGCTTGTGCTCGAAATGGTTAATTCAGCGCTCGAGCGCCTGGTAAATTTAGTATCGCCGGAATGGAATAAAACCGCGGGAGATGTCAAAGACATTGCTGCCGGTGCGGTACTCATTTACGCTGTATTTGCTGTCATCATCGGTGTAATGATTTTTATGTCTTCCATATGGGAATGGCTGAACTGACAAAGGGGGAAGAACATTGGCTATAGAAAACGAACTGCTTGAACGGGCTAAACAGGCAAGAGAGCAGGCGTACGTCCCGTATTCCAAATTTCCGGTAGGAGCGGTTTTTGTAGGAGAGGACGACGAGTGGTACGAAGGGTGTAATATTGAGAACTCTTCGTACGGATTAAGCAACTGTGCAGAACGGACAGCCGTGTTCAGCGCGTTGCGTACGGGCATACGAAGCGGGAAAATGGTAGCTGTCATTGCTGATACGAAAGGGCCGGTCGCTCCGTGCGGCGCCTGCCGGCAGGTGCTTTCTGAGTTTCTGCCGAAGGATGCCCGGATTGTATTGGGTAACCTCCAGGGTGAAATGAAAGTAACAACGATGGAAGAACTGCTCCCGGGAGCATTCGGCCCGGAAGATTTATAGTATGAAAGCAGGAAAGAAGAGGGAAAATAATGAGTGAATCGTATCATTCCGGATTTGCCGCTTTAATCGGGCGTCCCAATGCGGGAAAATCCACATTAATGAATCAGGTGCTTGGCCAAAAGATTGCGATCATGAGTGATAAAGCACAAACAACAAGAAATAAAATCCAGGGCGTTTACACGACGGAAGACTCCCAGATTGTTTTTATCGATACCCCTGGCATTCACAAGCCAAAGCACAAGCTGGGCGATTTTATGGTTCGTGCGGCTCTGCAGACGCTGAACGACGTTGATATTATTTTATATCTGATCGATGCGTCAGAGTCATACGGCCCCGGCGAGGAATATATTATCGAAAAACTGAAGCGGACAGACACGCCGGTATTTTTAATCGTTAATAAGATCGATAAAGTTCATCCCGACGAACTGCTCAAAGTGATTGCCAGCTATTCCGAACGGTATGATTTTGCCGAGGTAGTACCGGTTTCTGCGTTGAACGGCAATAATGTGACGACGCTTCTCGAAGAGCTTACCAAATATCTCGAGGAAGGCCCGCAGTTTTATCCGGAAGATCAGGTCACTGATCACCCGGAACGGTTTATCGTGAGTGAACTGATACGTGAAAAAGCGCTGCAGCTTACTCGCGAAGAAGTTCCGCATTCGCTAGCCGTTGTTATCGATGAAATGAAAGAACGGGAAAACGGGGCGGTGTATGTGGCAGCTACGATTGTTGTTGAACGCCCGACCCAAAAAGGCATTATTATCGGTAAGCAGGGCTCAATGCTCAAGGAAATCGGACAGCGGGCCCGGGCAGATATTGAGTCGATGCTCGGCTCGAAGGTGTTCGTGGAGCTTTGGGTGAAGGTGGAAAAGGACTGGAGAAACAGCGCATATCTGCTTCGTGAGAACGGGTACCGCGAAGACGAATATTAAGAAATCGCCTGGGAGCGGAGGAACAGCATGATTCAGAAAACAGAAGGAATTGTTTTGCGGACTGCTTCCTACGGGGAATCCAATGTAGTGTTAACGGTTTATACAAGAGAGCACGGGAAAATGGCGATGATGGCCAAAGGGGCAAAGAAGCCAAGCAGCCGTCTGCGCTCGATCTCCCAGCCGTTTGTCTACGGAACGTTTGTGTACTATCCGGGCAAAGGAATGAGAACGCTCAGTCAGGGAGACGTAACGGATTCATTTCGCAGCGTGCGTGAAGACATCGTTCTTACTTCCTACGCTTCCTATTTGTCCGAACTTCTTGATAAAGTTACCGTGGATCAGGAGCGAAATCCTTATCTATTTGAGCTGTTTTGGCAGCTTCTGCGGCGTATCGATGAAGGCGAAGATGCCGAAGTGCTTATCCGTCTGTTTGAAGTGAAAATGACCGCAGTGGCAGGCATCCAGCCCGTGATCGACCGCTGTGTGAACTGCGGGCGGCAGGAGGGAACATTTCATTTTTCCATCCGCGAAGCGGGCTTTCTCTGTCATCTTTGCTGGGAGATCGATCCGTACCGTTTCCGCATTCAGCCGAAAACGGTGAGGCTTTTGCGGACGTTTTTCTACATTGATGTGCACCGGGTAGGCTCTGTTTCTGTATCGGCCGAAACGAAAAAAGAGCTGAAGGATGTGCTGAACAGCTATTATGATGCGTATGCAGGTATTCATTTAAAGGCAAGGCGTTTTCTGGAACAGATGGAAAAGTGGAACGTTGAATGAGTGCTTGACACACTCGTAAATGTTAAGTACTATTTCAATACAATCATAATGATGCGCAGGGAAAGAAAGTAGTAGCAATCTTCTTCAGTTTTAGCGAGTGCAGGATAGTGAAAGCTGCACGCTGACCGGTTGTGAAGGCGTTCTGGAGCGTAGAATGGATAAAGCGGCTTTTCGGCTGTAATGCCGAAATAGCAAGTAGGGTGGAACCGCGGTAATAACCGTCCCTATACCTGAGTGACAGGTATAGGGGCTTTTTTAATGAAAATAACCGAAAAACAAAAGGGGTGTTTAACATGGCAATGAATATTCAGGAAATGATTTTAACATTGCAGAACTACTGGGCGGACCAGAATTGCATTATTATGCAGGCCTACGATGTGGAAAAAGGAGCGGGGACGATGAACCCGATGACATTTCTGCGCAGTATCGGACCAGAGCCGTGGAACGCAGCATATGTAGAACCGTCAAGACGGCCGGGCGACGGACGCTACGGGGAGAATCCGAACCGTTTGTATCAGCATCATCAGTTTCAGGTAGTCATGAAGCCTTCGCCGGACAACATCCAGGAGCTGTATTTAAAAAGCCTGGAAGCAATTGGTATTGACCCGCTTGCCCATGATATCCGTTTTGTGGAGGACAACTGGGAGGCTCCGACGCTGAGTGCCTGGGGCCTTGGATGGGAAGTCTGGATCGACGGCATGGAAATTACCCAGTTTACGTATTTCCAGCATGTTGGCGGCATGGATGCCCACCCGGTGACAGCTGAAATTACATACGGCATTGAACGGCTGGCGTCGTATATTCAGGATAAGGAAAACGTATTTGACCTGGAATGGGTGCAGGGCGTTTCATACGGAGATATGTTTTTGCAGGCGGAATACGAGCATTCAAAGTATTCGTTTGAAATTGCGGATAAAGAGCTTCTTTTGAATCAGTTTGCCGCAAGTGAAAAGGAAGCAGAGCGGGCTATTGAGGAAAAACTGGTGCTCCCTGCCTACGATCACGTGCTGAAATGCTCGCATTTGTTTAACCTGCTCGATGCCCGCGGGGCGATTTCAGTGACGGAGAGAACCGGATATATTGCACGTGTGCGCAATCTGGCAAGAAAGTGCGGAAAAGCGTATTACGACGAACGGGAAAAACTAGGATTTCCGCTACGGAAGCAGGAGGCGATGAACGATGACAACTAATCATTTTTTACTCGAAATCGGCGTGGAAGAAATGCCCGCCCGCTTTGTGGAGGGTGCGGTCAAGCAGCTGAAGGAAAAAACGGAAATCTGGCTGCAGGAGCAGCGGCTCAGCTATAGCACTGTTCACATGTTTTCTACTCCGAGACGGCTAGCGCTCCGGATTGAAGACCTGGCCGATTATCAGGAGGATATGGTCGAAGAGGCCCGTGGACCGGCCAAAAAGATCGCACTCACAGAAGACGGGGAATGGAGCAAGGCTGCTTTAGGCTTTGCCAGAGGCCAGCAGGTCGATACGGAGGATCTGTACTTTAAAGAGGTAAAAGGCACTGAGTACGTTTTTGTGAAAAAAGAACACAAGGGCCGGCCGACCTCAGAGCTGCTGCAGGAGATGGAAACAATTATTACGTCTCTCGCTTTTCCGAAAAATATGCGCTGGGGAAGTCACGAACTCCGCTTTGTGCGCCCGGTTCAATGGCTCGTGGCGTTGTACGGAGAGACAGTGATCCCATTTACGATTACAGACCGCACAGCCGGCAATATTTCTTACGGACACCGGTTTTTGGGGGATGCCATTACTATTCATAAGCCGGAAACATACGAGCAGCAGCTGAAAGAGGAGTATGTGATTGCGGAGGCGTCTGAAAGATCAGAATTGATTCGCAGCCAGATCGAAGAGATTGAAGCGGAAAACAGCTGGCACATTCCGATAGATGATGAGCTGCTTGCCGAAGTGAATCAGCTCGTGGAATACCCGACCGCACTGCACGGCTCATTCGATGAAGCGTATTTGGACATTCCGCGGGAGGTGCTCGTTACATCCATGAAAGAACACCAGCGGTATTTTCCGGTAGAAAATGATGAAGGCAGTCTCCTTTCGTATTTCATTACAGTACGAAACGGTAATGCTGAGCACCTTGACCAGGTCCGGAAAGGAAATGAGAAGGTACTCCGGGCGCGTCTGGCTGATGCCCAGTTTTTCTATGACGAAGATCAGAAAATGTCGCCGGAGGAAGCGGTGGAGAAATTAAACCACGTAATTTATCAGGAAAATCTGGGTACAGTCGGTGAAAAGGTAATGAGAGTGGAGGCTGTCAGCACCCGACTCGCAGAATACCTGCAGCTGGATAGCACGAAGGTGCAAAATGTTAAGCGTGCCGCTCATATTTCCAAATTTGACCTCGTAACGTTAATGGTGGACGAGTTCACTGAGCTCCAGGGGATTATGGGAAGAGAATATGCCCGGATGGCAGGAGAAAACACCGCAGTTGCCGAAGCTATTGCAGAACATTATAAACCAAAGTCCGCCGGAGATGCTCTCCCGAAAAATGTCGAAGGCGCGGTTATCAGCGTGGTGGATAAAATGGACACTATTGTTTCGAGCTTTGGTGTAGGGATGGTGCCGACCGGGTCCCAGGACCCTCACGGGCTGAGAAGACAGGCAGCAGGTATTGTCCAGACAATCACTGGGCACCGGTTTCCGCTCACAGTTCAGCAGCTGATCGTTCTGGTGATGGATGAAATCAAAGAGCGTTCTCTTCTTCAGCGGGAAGAAGCGGATGTTCTGAAGGATCTCGAAGAATTCTTTACCCAGCGTGTCCGCCAAAAGCTGCTTGATGAGGGTGTCCGCCATGATATTGCGGATGCTGTGCTGCTTCATCTTGGTGAAAGAATTGATGTAGTGACAGAAAAAGCTGGATTTATTCAAGCGCGTGCTGAAGAAACAGACTTCAAAGAAACGGTGGAAGCACTCAGCCGGGTGACCAATATTGCAAAAAACACAGACCGTGGTTCGGATATTCAATCAGAGCTGTTCGAGGCTGAAGAGGAAAGAGAGCTTTACGAAAAAAGCAAAACCTTAAATCAGCAGCTCGATAAAACGCTTGGGCAGGCGGATGTTGCCGGTGCGTATCAAGCGCTACAGGCAGTTACGCCGGCGATTAACGCCTACTTTGATCATGTTATGGTTATGGCTGAAGACGAACAGGTAAAGCAGAACAGACTGCAGCAGATGGCACTGTTATCCAGGGAAATTGAACGGTTCGCCCGCTTTCGGAGCATTGTTTTTTCATCGTAAAACAATGCGTCCGTGCGAAGCGCCGATGAAGGTGGGGAGTCACTATCGAATTAACAGAGCGTCAGGAAACCATCCTGCAGATTGTTAAAGACAACGGGCCGATCACCGGGGAGCATATCGCAGACAGGCTTTCACTGACGAGAGCCACTCTGCGCCCGGATCTGGCCATTCTCACAATGTCAGGATTTTTAGAAGCAAGACCAAGAGTAGGATATTATTATACTGGGAAAACAGACACCGAAGAACTGAATAATCAGCTGCAGAAGTTAACCGTCAAACATTATCAGTCGATCGCAGTGGTCGTCTCGGAATCAGACAGTGTGTACGATGCTATCTGCACCATGTTCCTTGAAGATGTCGGCACTCTCTTTGTGGTGGATAAACAAGGCTATCTGGCCGGCGTCCTTTCAAGAAAAGATCTGCTGCGGGCGAGTCTCGGCCGCCAGGATACGGAAGCAATCCCTGTAAGTATTATTATGACAAGGATGCCTAACATCACGATCTGCAAAAAGGAAGATTTGGTCGTTTATGCAGCAACCAAGCTGATCGAGCGTCAGATTGACGCTCTGCCGGTAGTAAAAGACGCCGGCGGTGGAAAGTATGAAGTGGTCGGCAGAGTCACGAAAACAAATATAACTAAAGTATTGGTGGATCTGGCCAATAACCAATTATTTTAACCCGAGGAGGCAGACATGACCACAAAACAAGAGCGTCCAGTAGTATACGTAGTGTCCGATTCGGTAGGAGAAACGGCTGAACTGGTAGTAAAAGCCGCTGCGAGTCAGTTCGGGGAAGACGGAATGGAAGTACGCCGTATTCCGTACGTTGAAGACGAGGGCACGGTGGAAGAGGTCATTCAGCTTGCCAAGGAAGCCAGGGCAATGATTGCGTTCACGCTGGTGATTCCAGAGATCAATCAGTACCTCCGGGAGCACGCGGAAGAGGCCGGGGTAGACACCGTTGACATTATGGGCCCGGTACTCGATAAAATGGTGACGCTCACGAACCAGCAGCCAAGATATGAGCCTGGTCTCGTATATCGTCTGGACGAAGACTATTTCCGTAAGGTGGAGGCAATCGAATTTGCGGTCAAATATGATGACGGCCGTGACCCGCGGGGCATTGTCCGGGCAGACATTGTGCTGATAGGCGTTTCGCGAACCTCAAAAACGCCTCTTTCCCAGTATCTGGCTCATAAACGTCTGAAGGTGGCAAACGTGCCGCTGGTTCCGGAGGTGGATCCGCCGGAGGAATTGTTTAATATTCCTAGTGAAAAGTGCATCGGGCTTCGGATCAGCGCCGATAAATTGAACCGGATCCGTTCGGAACGCCTGAAGGCGCTTGGACTGAGACCGGAAGCAAACTATGCGAGTATGGAGCGTATCCAGGAAGAGCTCGACTACTCGGAAGCGCTGATGAATAAAATCGGCTGTACGGTGATTGATGTGTCCAACAAAGCTGTGGAAGAAACAGCCAATATTATCTCCAATATGTTTCAGCAGCGCTAGGAGAGAATCAGCATGACGAAAAAGGAACCCACAGTGTATGTGGACGCTGACGCATGCCCGCATAAAGAAACGATCGACACGTGGGGAGCGGGCAAAAGCATGCGGATCGTTTTTGTGGCGAGCAGCGCCCACGCCTCAAATAAAGTGTATGAAGCAGAAACCGTGATGGTGGAAAACGAGCCCGAAGCGGCGGATATGTATATTTGGAACCATGTCTCTGCCGGCGATCTGGTGATTGCCGATGATCATGGCCTGGCAGCAATTGCTCTTGAAAAAGGAGCGGCGGTTCTCTCTTTTCGGGGGAAGCGCTGGAAAAAGGGTGACGAAGAATGGCTGCTTGCCGGCCGGTATGCCGGCGTGCTGGCCAAACAGGGAAAGCACAGAGTTAAAGGGCCTAAAGCAATATCGCTTGAAGAACGCCAGCGTTTTTTTGAGGGCCTGGAGATCTTTGAAGCAGGCGGCAGTGAGTCCAAATGGTAATAGGCTCATCGGGGAGGAAACAAATTGGCAGCATTTATTCCAGAAGAAAAAGTTGCTGAAATTCGGGAAAAAATCGATATTGTCGAAGTCATCAATGATTACGTACAGCTAAAAAAACAGGGCAGGCATTATCTCGGCCTGTGTCCTTTTCATGGGGAAAACACCCCGTCATTTTCTGTTTCGCCGGAGCGGCAGCTGTATCACTGTTTTGGCTGCGGCGCAGGCGGCAATGCCATAACTTTTTTGATGGAGCACGATGGCCTGACATTTGTGGAAGCTATTCAATCCCTTGCAGCCAAAACGGGTACCGAGCTGCCCGAGCTTGAAGATCAATACCCCGGGGAACGGGAACAGCACCAGGCTAAAAAAGATGCGCATCAAATGGCGGCCAAGTTTTATCATCATCTGCTGATGAATACAGAACAAGGGAAAGAAGCCTATGACTATTTAACGGCGCGGGGAATCAGTGAAGAGATTATTGAAAAGTTTCAGCTCGGCTATGCACCGGAGCGAAATAATATGCTTGTACAGCTGCTTGAAAAAAGAGATTATGACCTGGAAGAAATGGAAGAAGCCGGACTGATTCTCCGCCAGGAATCCAGCTGGCAGTGGAATGACCGTTTTCGCGGGCGGGTCATGTTTCCTATTCATAACCAGCGCGGGCAGGTTATCGCCTTTGGCGGCCGCGCACTCGGAGAAGGTGCGCCGAAATACTTAAACAGTCCGGAAACGCCCATCTTTTTAAAGCATGAAACGCTCTACTCGTTTTCCAAAGCCCGCCAGGCAGTCCGCAAACAGGATGAAGCCGTTCTGTTTGAAGGCTATATGGACGTTATTGCTGCCTGGAAAGCGGGAGTGAAAAACGGGGTTGCGGGTCTTGGCACGGCTTTCTCTAAACGACAGGCCGAGCAGATCCGAAAAGCAACAGACAAAGCGGTAATTGCTTATGACGGTGACAGCGCCGGACGGGCAGCGGCGTGGAAAACCGGAGATATTCTTGAAAAGCAGGACATCAATGTACGGGTGGCGCTGTTTCCGGCAGAGATGGACCCGGACGACTATATACAGGCGTACGGGGCAGAAGCATTCAAGGTACAGCTGTCGGAGCGTGCGGTACCTTTTATGTCCTTTAAGGTTCAGGAGCTGCGTAAAAATAAAAACCTTCAAAATGAAGGAGACCGTCTTGCCTATATCGAAGAAGTACTCCGGGAAACATCTGTGATCAGCAGTGCTGTAGAACGTGAATTCTACATGAAGCAGCTGGCAGAAGAATTTGACCTGTCGATGGACGCTCTCCGGGAGGAAGAACGTAAAGTACAAAAAAAGGAACAGAAGGAAAAGGCAGCAAAGGCTCCTTCGTCTGTGGAAACAGGCAAACGGTGGCGGAGCGGAGCGCTTCCGAAAAAACAGGTGTCGATGCGATCGGCCTATGAGAATGCTGAACGGTCGCTCCTCGCCTTTATGCTTCAGAACCGGGAGGTCGCCGGGGAGGTTAAAGAGCGTATTGGAGGAGAATTCAACATTGATGCCCATACAGCGCTCGCGGCATATTTATATGCTTATTATGACGACGGCCATGATCCTGATGTAAGCCGGTTTATGGAATACGTTGAAGAGCAGGAGCTTGTGAACCTGGTATCTGAGCTGATGCACCTTGACATTCCGGCAGAAATATCAGATAATGAAATGTCTGACTATGTTGAACAGATTAAAATTCGACCAAAACGGGAAGAATTACTGCAAAGGCAGAAACAGCTTAAAGACGCTGAAAGAAATGGTGATTCAGAAACAAATCAGCGACAGTTGCTGACAAGAATCATGGAATTGATGATGCAGCTGAAGAAAAACTAGCCTGAAGCAATTTGCTTGCGCTTTTCCTTTGTGGTTGATAAGATATGATCACGATAGAAGGAAAGCGTGCCAGTTTGATGTGCACGCTCTTTCTATGTGCCTGCCGTCCTTTCAACCAGCTAAGAAAATACCAGGAAAAGAAATCGTCGGCACAGACAATTGCGGGCATGTAAAGAGACAGGGTAGGATTCAAGGTGTGAAGCTTGGAAGGAGGGAGATCGAATGGCGGAAAAACCAAGCCGTCCGCTGGCGGAAGGTGAAATGTCGGTCGATCAGGTAAAAGAACAATTGCTCGAAACGGGCAAAAAACGTGGAACGTTAACGTATGCAGAAATAACAGAAAAACTCTCCAGTTACGACCAGGATTCTGAGCAAATGGATGAGTTTTTTGAATACCTTGGTGAACAAGGCGTTGATATTATCAACGAGGGAGAAGAAGTTCCAAGCATGGAACAGGTGGAAAAAGAAGACACCCTGGACTTGAATGATTTAAGCGTCCCTCCAGGCATTAAAATTAACGATCCAGTCCGGATGTATTTAAAAGAAATCGGCCGTGTGCCGCTTCTTTCTGCGGAAGAAGAAATTAATCTTGCCACTAAAATTGAAGAAGGCGACGAAGAAGCAAAACGCCGTCTCGCAGAGGCCAACCTTCGTCTGGTTGTTTCGATCGCAAAACGTTACGTCGGACGCGGCATGCTTTTCCTCGACTTAATTCAGGAAGGCAATATGGGTCTGATCAAAGCGGTGGAAAAGTTTGATCACAGCAAAGGGTTCAAGTTCAGTACGTACGCTACGTGGTGGATCCGCCAGGCAATCACCCGTGCTATTGCCGACCAGGCGAGAACGATCCGTATTCCGGTGCACATGGTGGAGACGATCAACAAGCTGATCCGCGTGCAGCGTCAGCTGCTGCAGGACCTTGGCCGTGAGCCGCTTCCGGAAGAAGTTGCCAAAGAAATGGATCTGACTCCGGATAAAGTAAGGGAGATTCTTAAAATCGCCCAGGAGCCGGTATCGCTGGAAACTCCTATCGGTGAAGAAGATGATTCTCATCTTGGTGACTTTATTGAAGACCAGGAAGCGATGGCACCGTCGGATGCAGCTGCTTATGAACTGCTGAAAGAGCAGCTCGAAGATGTGCTTGATACGCTTACGGACCGCGAAGAAAACGTTCTCCGTCTCCGGTTTGGCCTTGATGACGGACGCACCCGTACCCTCGAAGAAGTGGGTAAAGTGTTTGGCGTCACAAGAGAGCGTATCCGTCAGATTGAAGCCAAAGCGTTAAGAAAGCTTCGTCACCCGAGCCGCAGCAAACGATTAAAAGATTTCATGGACTAATGAATTCATCATAGATACAAGGGGACGCATGCTTTAAATAAGCAGGTGTCCCCTTTTTTATTTTACATAGAAGAGAGAGGAAAACATGAAAAAAGCTGTATTGCCGGACAGACTGGCAGTTATCGTGGAACAAATTGACCAGGGAGCGGTGGTCGCAGATATTGGCACGGACCACGGGCTGGTTCCGGTCGAAGCAGTGGTGCACCGGAAGGCGGAGCATGCAGTAGCAGCTGATGTGAATGCAGGTCCGCTTCAGGCTGCATCAGACTACATTGCCTCCTGTGGATTAACAGATAAAATTGATACCCGCCTCGGGAGTGGACTCACTGTCCTGAGAGAAACTGATCGTATTGATACAGTAGTTATCGCGGGAATGGGCGGCACGCTGATCAAAGAGATTTTAGAGGAGGGAAAGACACATCTCCGCCCGGTGCAGAAGCTGATCCTGCAGCCTAACATCTCCGCGGGCCGAATTCGCCAGTGGCTGTTTGACAATGGCTGGAAGCTTACCGATGAGCGAATCCTGAAGGAGGACCGCCATGTGTATGAAGTACTGACGGCAGTGCCGGGGGAAGCGGAAGCGCCGTACCGGGAAAACCAGGAGCCGTTTGAAAAACAGCTGTTGTTCGGTCCGTATTTGCTCAAGGAGCGGAACAATGCTTTTAAGGATAAATGGATGAGGGAAAAAGATAACTGGCAGCAGATTTTACAACAGCTGGCAAACGCCGTTCCGACAGAACAGACAACGGCAAAGAAGCAAAAATTAAACCAATACATTGCATGGGCTGAGGAGGTTATTACATGAATACTGTACGTGACGTTATCCGGGTATTTGAAGAATGGGCACCGCCATCGCTTGCTGTGGAAGGCGACCGGGTGGGCCTGATGATCGGGGACTGGAACCAACCGGTCACAAAGGTGCTTACCACCCTTGATGTATCCGAAGAGGTGGTGGATGAAGCTGTCAAAACAGGGGCGGAGTTAATCATTGCCCACCACCCGCTGCTGTTTCGTCCAATAACGTCGCTCGATGTGGCACATGGACAGGGGCCGGTAATTGAAAAGTGCATTAAGCATGATTTAACCGTCTATGCCGCGCACACAAACCTCGATATTGCTCCCGGGGGTGTGAATGACATGATGGCAGAGGCGCTCGGTTTAACGAACACGGAGGTGCTGGCTGCGACAGGTGAAGACGAGCTGTATAAGCTAGTGGCCTTTGTACCGGAGTCCCACGCTGAAGAAGTAAGAAAGGCAGTGGGGGATGCGGGGGCCGGCTATATCGGCGGATACAGTCATTGCACATTTTCTGCTTCGGGTACTGGCACGTTTATCCCCGGCGATGACACAAATCCCTTTTTAGGCGAGCAGGGAAAGATGGAGTTCGCGGACGAAAAGCGGATGGAAACGATTGTACCGGCCTCTCTCCGGCAAACTGTAGAAGCCGCTTTGACCGCTGCTCATCCGTATGAAGAACCGGCTTATGATGTGTATCCGCTCGCTATTCCTGGTGAGCCCTACGGGCTTGGGAGAGTGGGAGAACTCCCGGAGGAAATGACGCTTGAAGCGTTTGTGGAGCAGGTGAAAAAAAGCTATGACGTGCCGTTTGTCCGCGTGGTGGATGGAAAAAGCGAGCGGGTTAAACGCGTGGCCCTGCTCGGGGGCGACGGCAACAAATACTGGAAGCAGGCGCTTTCCAGGCAGGCGGATGTGTACATTACCGGCGATATTTATTTCCATACAGCCCAGGACGCGGCGATGGATGGCCTTACGATGATAGATCCCGGCCATCACGTGGAAAAAATTATGAAAAAAGGCGTGCAGAAGGAAATGCAGCACCGCAGCCAGGGCCGGCTGCAGGTGGAATGGCTGGCTTCTGCTTTGTCTACCGAACCATTTCGGCTGGCATAATAGAAAAAATCCCTCCGCGGTTAAACGGAGGGATTTGTTTATGATTTTGCTTTGATCTTTGGGAGGATTTTTGATTTATCGATATGAGATTCGGTATCCCATGTGGATGAATCGTTTGGATCGTACTGGTCGATAAACAGGATGACTTCCTTTGTGATTAACGTTGGTGTGGAAGCACCTGCTGTCACACCTACAGAGTTGACATTTTCAAGCCAGCTTAAATCCAGCTCGGTTAAGTTGCTGATCCGGTAAGCTGTTGTGCCCGCGACCTGTTCAGACACCTGGGCAAGCCGGTTGGAGTTGTTGCTTTTCGGGTCGCCGACAACGAGAACGAGATCTACATCCTTCGCCTGTTCAGCTACCGCTTCCTGGCGTACCTGGGTGGCGTTGCAGATTTCATTATGGATTTCTGCATGCGGATAAATTTCTCTCGCCCGGTCCATAATGTCGGAAACGTCCCACTGGCTCATGGTCGTCTGGTTAGTCATGATAATCCGTTCCGACTTAATGTTTAAGCTTTCAAGATCGTCGAGCGTTTCCACTAAATGCACAATGTCCGGAGCGACACCGACAGCGCCTTCCGGCTCCGGGTGTCCCTTCTTGCCGACATAGATAAATTCATAGCCCTGGTCCCGTTTTTCCCGTATTAAGTCGTGCGTGACGGTAACATCGGGGCAGGTGGCGTCAATGGTGGTCAGTCCTTTTTCTTCAGCAAGTTGACGTACTTCCGGAGAAACGCCGTGAGCTGTATATACGACTGTCCCTTTATCTACCTGCCGGAGTATTTCAAGCCGGTTGGGCCCGTCGAGGGAAATGACACCTTCTTCTTCAAATGCGTCAGTCACGTGCTTATTGTGTACGATCATGCCTAAAATATAGATTGGACGCGGAAGCTCCTGGTTACCGGCGGCTTTTTTCGCCATTACCATCGCATCGACAACGCCGTAGCAGTATCCACGTGGTGAAATTTTTGTTACTTCCATAAAGGCCTCCTGTTTCATAATTTGAACCGTGAGGTCTTGCGTGTACGCGCTGACTTTACGTATGCAGTCATGTAAAACGATTCTGGATTCATTATACTACCTAAGTGTCTGGTTGAAAAGAAAGGACGGCTGAAGGGATGTATTCCTTTAATATTTTGTGAATAGAAGCAGAGGAGAAGCTATGGTTTCTATTTTAACTATGATAAAATATGGAGATGCAAAAAATGCGTAAATGAAAAGAGAGTTAGGTGAACAGCGTGGAAAACCGCTTTAAACAATACAATATTCCGGCATATGCCCTCAGGCTGCTGGATAAAAAACGAATTCAAAAACCAACGGATATTCAGGAACGGCTGATGCCCGCCGCGATTAATGGCAAGGATGTTATCGGCCAGTCTCAGACCGGATCAGGGAAAACACTTGCGTATCTGCTGCCAATTCTGAGCAGAATCGACACCTCCAAAGCGGAAGTGCAGGCAGTCATTACAGCGCCTACCCGGGAGCTCGCCGGCCAGATTTTCGGTGTTCTGAAGGAAATTACGGATGAAGATGAAACCTCTTCGGTACGTGCCAAGCAGGTATCCGGGGGAACGGACCGCTCCAGAGTGATGGAGCAGCTCCGTAACCCACCGCACATTATTGTAGCCACGCCAGGGCGGCTGAAGGACATGGTCGGAGAAAATGTTATCAATGTACACACGGTCAGCATGCTTGTCATTGACGAAGCAGACCAGATGCTTGATATGGGCTTCCTGGAAGAAATTGATCCGGTGGCCGGAAAAATGGCAGATAACCTGCAGATGATGGTATTTTCGGCAACAGTACCGGAAAGCCTGCAGCCGTTTCTGCGCAAATATATGAACAATCCCAAGCATGTGCACGTAAAGCCGGAGCATGCGACGCCAAAAGAAATGACGCATTACGGCATCGCGCTCAGACACCGCAGCCGTCTTGAGGTGACAATGGAGCTTGTGGACCGGCTGCAGCCATTTCTAGCTATCATATTTGCAAGTACGAAAGAGGAAGCGGACGAACTGGCCGGAGAAATGTTCAAAAAACAATATCCGGTAGAAGTGCTGCACGGCGGTCTGCCTTCGCGGCAGCGTAAACAGGTTATGAAACGGATTCAAAATCTTGAGGTTCAGTATCTGGTAGCTACCGACCTTGCTGCCCGCGGTATGGATATTCCGGGTATTTCCCACATTATTAACTACAGCCTGCCGAAGGAACTGGAATACTTTATTCACCGGACGGGCCGTGCCGGGAGAGCCGGACTGACAGGAGAGTCATACACTCTGATGGGAGAAGACGACCGGAAAGCCGTTCTTTCTCTTCAAAAGCAGGGTATCCGCTTTACGTTCATGGACTTTCGCAAAGGAACATGGACCGAGCTCTCCAAGCCGCTGTTTGCCTCCAAGCAGACAAAACGGAAGCCTGCGCCTGCTCCTGACGCTATGCCGGTGAAAAAACCGAAAAAAGTGAAGCCGGGCTATAAGAAGAAAGCGATGGCAGACCAGACGGCGTCCCGCCGCCGCAAACGAAAATAACAACTGAGGTGATGACTGTGCTTTTAGGCTCGCATGTATCGATGAACGGGAAAAAAATGCTTCTTGGTTCAAGTGAAGAAGCGGCTTCGTACGGAGCGACAGCGATGATGATTTATACAGGAGCGCCACAGAACACCCGGCGCAAACCTATCGAAGAATTAAATATCGAAGACGGGCACGCCCACATGAAAGAAAACGGCATTGAAGAGGTAGTGGTTCATGCGCCTTATATTATCAATATCGGCAATACGACCAAGCCGGAAACATTTCAGCTTGGTGTGGATTTTCTGCGCAATGAAATCAGCAGATCCGAGTCGCTCGGGGCAAAGCAGATTGTTCTTCACCCGGGGGCGCACGTCGGGGCCGGCACAGAAGCAGGCATTAAAAAAATTATCGAGGGCTTAAATGAGGTTATTTATCCGGATCAGAAGGTGCAGATCGCGCTTGAAACAATGGCGGGTAAAGGCTCGGAGTGCGGAATAAGCTTTGAAGAGCTTTCGGAGATTATCAGTGGAGTAACTCACAACGATAAGCTGAGTGTCTGCTTTGATACGTGCCACACGCATGATGCAGGCTACGATATCGTAGGGGATCTGGACGGCGTGCTGGAGTCGTTCGACCATTATGTCGGCCTCGACCGGCTGAAGGTGCTTCATATTAATGACAGTAAAAACGAACGCGGGGCAGGCAAAGACCGCCACGAAAATATTGGTTACGGCTATATCGGCTACAGTACGTTAGCAGAAATTGTGCATCACGAGGCGTTTGCTTCTGTGCCGAAAATACTGGAAACACCTTATGTCGGCACAGACAAGAAAAACAAAAAACCACCGTATAAGCACGAAATTGCGATGCTCAGACAAAAAGAATGGAAGCCGGACTGGCGGGATGAATTAATGCCGGCAGAGGTGTAAATGTCTTCTGCATGAATGCGCGTCACGCATTCATGCTCTTTTATTTCTGGAAGCCCAGGAAAAGGAACCAGAAACAAGGACAGCAAAAAGCACGCCCCGCATGAATGCTTGCGGAAGGCGTGCTTGTTTTATTCGTTGTTCATATCAAGAAATCTCGATGCCCACTCAAACAATACCAGCTGGCTGTTAACGGCGGGCTCTCCGGGCGCAGGCTCAACGTAATGATAATAACCGCTGCTGTCCTGCTCCCTTGCCTTCACATTATCCTGCAGGATCAGCTCCAAAATGGCATTGAGCCGCTTTTTTAAAATAGGTTCGTAGACAGGAAACATGATTTCGATTCGTTTTTCCATGTTTCTGGTCATCCAGTCAGCCGAGGACAAATAATAGTCGTCACGGGCGCTGTTGGCAAAATAAAAAATACGGGTATGCTCAAGGAAACGGCCGACGATGCTGCGGACGGTGATGCTTTCGCTCACTCCTGGGATGCCTGGCTTCAGGCAGCAGATACCACGAACAATAAGTTCAATGCGGACACCGGCCCGGGAAGCTTCATACAGTTTAATAATGAGTTCTTTATCTGTTAAAGAATTCATTTTGGCGATAATATGCCCGCTTCCGTCCTGGCGATGGCAGTCAATTTCCCGCTGGATTAAATGAATCAGCTCCTCGCGTATTCCTTCCGGAGAAGTGCTGATTTCATTCCAGTACGGCTGCTGGGAAAAGCCGCTTAAATGATTAAAAAAGTTAGTGGCGTCCTCACCGAAGGAGGGACGGGTCGTAATCATGCCCATATCGGTGTACACTTTAGCGGTGGAATCGTTGTAGTTGCCGGTGCCAAGATGCACATACCTCTTGATGCCATCTGCTGTCTTCTTGACGATCAGCACAATTTTACTGTGGGTTTTTAATGATGTAATCCCGTAAATGACGTGAACGCCGGATTTCTCAAGGGTTTTCGCCCATTGGATATTATTTTCTTCATCAAAGCGTGCCTTCAGCTCGACGAGGACCGTCACCTGTTTCCCCTGTTCCGCCGCTCTTGCCAGTGCGGCAATAATAGGGGAGTCCCCACTGACCCGGTAGAGAGTCTGCTTAATCGCTAAAACGTCCGGATCGTCGGCCGCTGTGGAAATAAAGTCGATAACGGGCTGGAACGATTCATAAGGATGGTGAAGTAAAATGTCCCGGTCATCGGAAGCATTAAACACATCGGACTCAGTAATCAAATCCTCCGGCGGCTGGGGAATAAGCGTCTCATACACAAGATGCTCCCATTCCGGGGCAAGCTCCTCACAGAGCGGAAATAAGAAAGTTAAATCGATCGGCCCCTTCAGTGTATAAACGTCGTCTGGGTGAATCTCGAGGGCTTCGAGCAGAAACTCAAGAATATAGTCATCCATCATGCCGTGCTGGCATTCCAAACGAACAGCGGCGCCCCATTTGCGTTTTTTTAATTCCTTTTCAATCTCGCGGAGGAGATCGCGGGCACCCTCCTCATGAATGGTTAAATCCGCGTTGCGGGTGATCCGGAACGGAGAAGCACTTAAGACAGTAAACCCCTTGAAGAGCATATGGATAAATTCTGCCAGTACCTGTTCAAGCAAAATGTACTCCCGGCTGCCGTCGGATGACGGAAGCACAAGGAAGCGGGGGAGCACCCCGGGTACCTGGACAATGGCAATGCTCTCTTTTTCATCACCGGCTTCTTTCTGGAGCCGGACGGCCAGGTTCAGGGACTTGTTTAAAAGCATGGGAAACGGGCGGTAGGCATCCACAGCCATCGGTGTGAGAACCGGCATAATACTCGCCATGAAATACTCCTGGATATATTGATACTGGCCGCTGTCTAATTCAAGCGTCGAAAGAAAGCGGATGTTTTCCGAGGCTAACAGCGGAACAGCCGTTTCCGTAAAAAAATGATCCTGCAGCCGCACGAGCTCCGAATTTTTTTCGGTGATGGCCGAGAGCTGCTGCTTCGGCGTGAGCCCGGCTTTGTTTTCAGGTTTATTGAACCCTGCTTTTACCTGATCTTTTAACCCTGCGACCCGGACCATGAAAAATTCATCCAGGTTGGAGCTGAAAATGCCTAAAAAACGCAGGCGTTCAAGGAGCGGATTGGTCTCGTCGAGGGCTTCTTCGAGCACCCGCTCATTAAACGCAAGCCAGCTGATCTCACGGTTGTTATAATATGCCGGATTTTCAAGGTCAATATGTGTCTGAGTCGTTTCGGTCATTGTAGAATCCGCCTTTCTTTACACCCTGGTCACTCCTGGGCCAATTGTATCAACGAAATGTTAAGCGCATGTAAAGATTCACGAAAAAAGCATTGTTCAGCTGGAAAAAGCAGAAACCGGCGACTGTTCGTGGAAGTGAAGCACAATCTCGCGGTTGATCATTTTTTCCAGGTGTTTTTTATACTTATCTGCTTTGGCTTCTTCAAAAGTGGAATGCATCCCCTCGCGGCAGTATATATGGAAATGAAGCTCTTTGCCTTCTTTTTCAATGCCAAGCCCCGAAACGATATTGCGGCGCGTGCGGTTAAGCGAATAAGAGAATTTTAAAATGCTGCCAAGGAATTCCAGCCGTTTCAGGCTGTTTTTCTGCATATACGGCCGGAACGGTTTCGCAAACTGTTTAAACATCGATTTAGATTTGAAGGAAGACACAAGTGACATGGCGATCCGCTCTTCATGCGTAATGCCATCGATGGAACGGTTGGTTAAAATATAGAAGGTGTGCTGGCTGCTTGCCTCCGAGCTGATGTACTCCCCGATATAAAGAACCTGGGCTGCGCGGTTCAGTAGGCGGTGGTTGTCTTCATGCAGATAGGATTTTGGAATATACGGCTCCAAGCTGTTGTACATGGAAGAAGCAATGTTTCCGACTTCATCCACATAGTCCGGGTTAATCTCGAATTCCCGGTTCAGCTGATAAAAGCTTTCCTCGATCACGTCCGGAAAATGGGGATATATTTTATCCCGGAGCAGTTCTTCAAACAACAGTCCGTCGCGGAGGCCCTTGTTGCTGATTAAATAGTAGGAGGCATCGATATGCTTATAAAGCTGGGAAATAATCCGCACCGCCGGAATAATGACGTCCGCCCGGTCTTTGGAAAGCCCTTCGATGTTTTCGCGTTCTGATAAGCTTGATTTTTCAAGAAGCTCCATTGTTTCAGCGATATCGTCACCGCTCATGGAATACTGATGCAGGCCGGCCAGGGGATAATTGATGGAAGCCTGGTGCACCAGCACCATGTTCCGGGAACTGCCGCCGATACCGACGACCGGAAGATTTTCCCCTTCTTCTCGCAGCCAGGACACTTTTTGAAATTGTTTTTCGATCCATTTATTCATCTGCTTCAGGTTGCTCGAAGTGATTTTGTCATCGTTTGGAAGAAACTTCTGCTTTAATGTCAGAGCGCCGAAGGGGAAGCTGTGGGTGCGCACGAGTTCCCTGTTTTTAAACATGGTTACCTCTGTACTGCCGCCCCCGATATCAATGGTAATTCCCTCCGGAAGGCTGGTGGAATTCACTACGGCAAGATACCCATAGGAGGCTTCTTCTTCCCCGGAAAGAACGCGGATGGGAAAATCGATGCGTTCTTCAATATACTGCAAAACCTCTTCGCGGTTGGAGGCGCCCCGCACAGCTGCGGTGGCTACAGCATGAATAGTCTGAACGTCGTGAAAACGGAGAACTTCTTCAAACTGCTGCAGAGTATGCAGCAAAATATCTCTCCCCTCTTCGGTGAGTGCGTTCTGGTCGTCGATATGGTTGCTCAGACGGGCGACGATTTTTAAGTTATGAAGCTCGCGGTACCCGCGCTTTTCGTCCACTTCATTAATTACCAGGCGGATCGAGTTGGAACCTATATCAATAACGGCGACTTTTTCTTTCGCTTGAAACATTCTCATCATTCCTTAGAAATGGATTTGATTTCGTTTAACTGCTTTACTACTAACTATCATACAAAGAATAACCATGAATTGTATACACGATTAAGCAAAGAAGATTTACAGAAGCAAAAAGGTTTTGTATACTTTTCCTATCAATAAATCGTAACGATTCTTAATTGTTTTTGGAAAGAAGGAGGCTTCTCGGTGGAAGATTCAACAAATACGCTGCTTGAAGTGAATCATCTTTCGTTTCGCTACGAGTCAGAGCTCGTGCTGGACGATATCAATATGAATATAAATCGCGGAGATTTCGTAGGTCTGGTCGGGCCGAACGGCTCGGGAAAATCTACGCTCGTCCGGATTCTTTTAGGGCTGCACAAGCATTACAGAGGAGAAGTACGATGGTTTGGAACGCCCGTACGCCAATTTCATCAATGGCCGAAGATCGGCTATGTTTCTCAAAAAGCGAATCGTTTTAATGCCGGCTTCCCGGTGACCGTGTATGAAGTCGTAGCTATGGGACTTTACGGTAAAAAGGGGCTGCTCCGTTTTTTGAATCGTAAAGACAAGCAGCGTATTCACGAAGCGCTCGAGCAGGTGGATATGCTCGGCTATAAAAAGAAGAATATGGGCCGGCTTTCCGGGGGGCAGCAGCAGCGGGTGTTTATTGCACGTGCCCTTGTGAGCGACCCGGAGGTGCTGATTTTGGACGAACCGACCGTCGGGGTGGATGCTGCATCCGCTCAGGCATTTTATGAACGGCTGAGCCACTGGAACAGAGAGAAGGGTATTACTCTTATCCTTGTTACCCATGATGTAGGAGCGATGACCAAATACGTGACAAAAGTAGCCTGCCTGAACCAGCAGCTTCATTTTCACGGAACGACACGGGAGTTTGAAGAAAGTGATCTTGCCGGCGCTTACGGACACGAGGTGCATATTATCCACCATGAGCACGATCACCATGCAGGAGGAGCCTGATGATTTTTCTGGAATTTGACTTTTTAAGATATGCGCTCATCATCGGTCTCATGATCGGCGCGGTTGCTCCGGCTGCAGGTGTGTTCGTGGTAGTCAGAAAAACGCCGATGATCGCCGATGCGATGTCGCATACAGCGCTGACCGGCATCGCCTTTCATCTTTGGCTCGCTTCATTCTGGGTATGGCTCAGCGAATGGAACCCGCTTTATACCGGTATTTTATTTACGTTCATCGTATCGTTTGTGATTGAGTATCTGCGTCGGCGTTTTCAAACGTTTCAGGAGCTTTCCATACCGGTAGTGATGGCTTCAGCCATTGGGCTCGGAGTCGTTTTTATTTCTCTGGCGGATGGCTTTAATAATGATTTGTTTAACTATTTATTTGGAAGCATTCTTACGGTGAATGCCGCAGACGCAGTGGTGATTGGTGCTATTTCTGCCGTGTCGCTCCTGTTGTTTCTGCTGTTTTATAAAGAATTATTATTCCTGGCTTTCGATGAAGAGCAGGCTGCCGTAAACGGGATCCCGGTGCAGAGAGTGAATTTATTATTTGCCGGTATCGCAGCGGTCATAGTTGCTTCTTCCATATCTATTTTGGGAGTGCTGCTCGTTTCCGCTTTAATTACCCTGCCGGCAGCAGCGGCGCTCCGGGTTGCTTCCACCTTCAAGAGCATGTTTTTATACGCGGTGCTTTTCGGGGAAACAGCCGTTCTGGCCGGCTTTTTTGCTTCATATTATTATGATCTGAGCTCAGGCGGCACAATCGCAGTCATTTCATTTCTTATATGGACATTCGTTGTACTGGCTGAAAAAGCCACTGGGCGAATACGTCAGCGTCCGTGGGAAAAGACGAAATGGACGGACAAAGCAAATCAATAGCACAGAAAAGCAATCCTTGTGTAAAATAAAGAATAGAGAGTGACGGCTATGTTTGATATTAATTTTGTGGAACGAAGCATTATAGCAGCGGTGCTGATCGGCCTGACAGCCCCTTTGATCGGCTCGTTTTTAGTAGTGCGCCGGTCCTCGCTGATAGCAGATTCCCTCGCTCACGTTACCCTTGCCGGAGTGACGGCAGGAGTGCTCGCCGGTAATCTGCAGGCTTTTTGGGATATCAATCCGTTATACAGCGGCTTTGTATTTGCATTTGCCGGCTCGTTGATCATTGAACGGGTACGTCACACCTACGGGGGCTTCCAGGAGCTTGCCGCCCCGATTTTAATGGCGGCAGCGGTCGGACTGAGCGCCGTATTTATGTCTATATCCGCTGACGGGGTGACGGAGTGGTACGGCTATCTGTTTGGAAGTGTAGTCTCCGTACAGATGGAAGATCTTTGGTTTATCGGAGTAATGACAATCGCTGCCCTCGGGCTGCTTGCAGCGTTTGGCAGAGAATTGATGTTTCTTTCCTTCGATGAAGAAATGGCAGCTGCTGCTGGAATACCAGTTAAGATGTTCAATGTACTGCTTGCTGTACTGCTTGCGATTGTTATTTCTGCATCGATGCAGGTGGTCGGCGTGCTGCTTGCCGGAGCGCTGATTACGCTGCCGGCAGCGGCCGCAATGCAGTGGGCCTCCGGCTTTAAACGAATGCTTCTGATTGCTGTTATTATCGGAGAAGCCTCTGTGGCGGCCGGTGTGACTGGATCCATATTTTTTGGCATTGCGTCGGGAGGCGGCACTGTAGTGACCGCTGCTTTTATACTTTTTGCCACTTTAGTTCTCAGAGCATGGATCAACTGGAAAAGAAACAGGAGGCTTAAATATGAACGTCACCAAAGCGCTTAATATTATGAAGGATCAGGGATTTAAATATACAGCCAAGCGTGAAGAACTGCTCCAGCTTTTTTCAGATGAAAAACGCTATTTGACAGCGAAGGAAGTACTGCATTCCCTGCAGAAAAATTATCCGGGAATGAGTGTGGATACTGTCTATCGCAACCTCTCCATATTCGAGGAAATGGATATTCTCGAGATGACAGAGCTTGAAGGAGAAATGCATTTTCGTTTTTCCTGTTCAACAACGGCCCATCATCACCACCTTATCTGTCTCGAGTGCGGAAAAACGAGAGAAATTGAGACGTGCCCGATGGACTGGCTGAATGAAAACGTTGACGGCGGCTTTGAAGTGACCGGGCATAAGTTTGAAATTTACGGACTTTGTGCCGAATGCAAAAAAGCGAAACAAAAGGAAGCAGCACCGGCATAACCATAGGTGCTGCAGCAATAACAGGTGAAACAAAAAAGCTCCGCCCTTAATGGGTGGAGCTTTTTGCGTCGAGAGTTTAATTTGTCAGTTCTTTTTCTTTAGCTTCCCGTTCTTTTTCTGCTTCTTTAGCGTAGTGCTCTTCAGCAATTTTATCAACTTCGATCTTTAGCTCTTCCACCATGGTTTCTTCCGGAACCTTCCGGATGATTTCTCCGTGGCGGAATAGAAGACCTTCGCCTTTTGCACCGGCAATACCGATATCGGCTTCTCGTGCTTCGCCGGGGCCGTTAACAGCGCAGCCGAGCACGGCTACTTTAATCGGAGCTTTAATGGTGGAAATATATTCTTCCACGTCATTGGCGATGCTGATCAAATCGATTTCAATACGTCCGCAGGTAGGACATGAGATAAGTGTAGCTGCGTTGGATGCGAGGCCGAATGTTTTCAGCAGTTCGCGTCCGACTTTTACTTCCTCTACCGGATCGGCACTGAGAGAAATACGCAGTGTGCTTCCGATTCCTTTACTCAGAATAGCTCCGAGTCCGGCAGAACTTTTGACTGTGCCTGCGAATTGAGTGCCTGATTCAGTAATCCCAAGGTGAAGTGGGTAGCTGAATGCCTGAGCCGCTTTTTCATAAGCTTCAATAGCCAGGTGGACGTCTGAAGCTTTCATCGAAACGATGATATCGTAAAAGCCGAGCTCTTCAAGGATAGAAATATGGTAGAGAGCACTCTCGACCATTCCGTCTGCAGTTGGGTATCCGTATTTATCAAGGATCCGTTTTTCGAGGGAGCCAGCGTTTACACCGATACGGATTGGAATGCCTTTGGCTTTAGCGGCCTCAACAACCTCTTCCACTTTTTCCCGTTTCCCGATATTGCCCGGATTGATCCGGATTTTATCAGCGCCGCCTTCAATAGCTTTCAAGGCCATATTATAGTCGAAGTGAATATCGACAACGAGCGGAATATTGATGCGCTGTTTAATTTTCGGAATTGCTTCAGCATCCTTCATTTGTGGGCATGCGACGCGGACAATCTGGCATCCGGCCTCTTCAAGGCGGTGAATTTCTGCGACGGTCGCTTCCACATCGTGAGTTTTTGTTGTGGTCATGCTTTGTACTACTACTTCATTACTGCCACCGATCGTCACATTACCTACTTTGACTGCTCGGGTTTCGCTGCGGTGGGTTATTTGGCTCATGTATCCATTCGCCCCTTTATATTGGTGAATTTATTTCGTGCCTCGTCTAGTGCAACAACAATAGTTAATAGTGGTCTATAACACATCGTAATTGTATCAGTGGGTGTGTACTCTTGGCAAGCAGTTGCTTCCAGAGAGCGGAAATCGGAAGTGTAAAAGACGGTATTTTGTAAAATGATGAGAAACTAACGAAAGAATGCGGGTGATGTAACTTTTTCCCCGGGCTTACGACTATAGATGCGACGAATATAAAAATATTGGTCATCAAAGTACGGGATTGGAAATGAAAGGGCATAAGAAGGAGAGTTGAACATAATGAAGTGGTGGCAGCAGACATTAGCAGCCGGGGTAGTTACGTTAGGGGTTCTTGGGGTAAGTCAGCAGGCGTCAGCGGACGCTGCAGCTGGGGATGTAACAGTGACACTCGGCCAGGATCTGTCTTCAGATCAAAGAAGTTCTCTGCTTGAAGAGATGGATGTGACTGAAGGGGAAGTACCGGTTGTAGAAGTCACAAATGAAGAAGAGTACCAGTACCTCGGAGATTATTTAAGCAGCTCTGAAATTGGCTCGCGCGCGTTATCTTCTGCAAGGATTACTGCAGCTGAAGACGGAGAAGGCATCGATATTGAAACGAACAAAATAGATACAGTTACAGAAGGAATGTATGCAAACGCGCTGGCAACAGCGGGTGTGGAGGATGCAGAGGTTTACGTGACAGCTCCGTTTGAGGTATCCGGAACGGCAGCACTGACCGGGATCTTAAAAGCCTACGAACAGCAGAACAATGTCAATATATCCGAGGATCAAAAACAGGTGGCAAACGAAGAGATTGCCAAAACTTCTGAGCTTGGCGAAGATATCGGCAAAGAAGAAGCAACAACACTGATTACACAGATTAAGCAGGAAATAAACAATACGGAGATTAATAATACGGAAGATATCCGGGTCATTGTGCAAAATGTGTCAGGCGATATGAATATTGAACTGAGCGAAGAGCAGACAGATGAGCTCGTTTCCTTATTTGACCGGATGCAGAATTTAAATATCGACTGGTCGCAGATGGAGAGTCAGCTTGATAAAGCTTCGGAAAACATCGACAGCTTTGTA
The DNA here is from genome assembly GCF_056034365.1 of Marinococcus sp. LNHM5E3-2.1. Taxonomy (NCBI): domain Bacteria; kingdom Bacillati; phylum Bacillota; class Bacilli; order Caryophanales; family Bacillaceae; genus Marinococcus; species Marinococcus sp. LNHM5E3-2.1. The sequence goes on along the minus strand of NZ_JBQLIB010000007.1, from coordinate 1,220 downwards.
AACAGTGAAGATACGCAGAATTTCCTTTCGCGCATCGTTGCTTTCCTCGAACAAATGCTTGATTCTGTGCAGGGGTGGTTTAACAGCGACTCTGAAGAATCAGCATAATATTAGTAAAAAGAGAAGAGGCCGCGGGGCCTCTTTTTTATGCGAAGAAGACGCTTACAGCTGACAACTGGCAGGAAGAAGAGTTACAATAATTGTGAAACGATTACGGGTGTTTACGCGTATATATGATTACCAAGCTTTTACGAGTCGTATTAGTCAGTGATTACAGAAGTTTATGGAAGGGAGTATATACAATGGAATGGTTAGCGAACCCGAGTGTCGGCTTTATTGTCGTTTTTCTTGGAACGATGTTTTTAATCTCAGAGTTTCTAGTTAAGTCCAAAAGCTTATTTTTTATTCTGGGAACAGCCTTTATGGTCTTATTCTTTTCCTATCATCTTGAAGGGGCAGCCGGTATCTGGGTGCTTGTATTATATGCAGCCGGTCTTGGGCTGATCCTGCTTGACGGGAAGCTTATTGGAGACGGAACTGTCTCTATTGTAGGTCTTTTGCTAATGGGAGTATCGATCGCTGTGCCGACTCCTACTATCATATACGGAGTACTCGTTATTTTCGGCTTTTTGGCCGGAGCCATTTCAGCGATGTTTTTCCTGAAGGTTTTTCCCCGCCGGGATCTATGGTCGAAGCTGATGCTTAAGGACAGTTTGACAAGCGAACAGGGCTATAACTCTATGAATCAGACGTATGAAGGACTGGTCGGCAAAACGGGGACCACCGTTACTCCTTTCCGCCCGACAGGTACGATTGATATTGAGGGAGAGCGTTACAGTGCTACCAGCGGCGATCAGTGGCTGAATGCTGAAGAAGAAATAGAGGTAACATCTGTGGATGGGACGCGCATCCGTGTCAAGCGTCTTGAGACAGCTGTAAAAGAACAGTAATTACCATATTTATGGTTAATCATGAAAAAAGAGGAAGCTGCGGCTTGCTCTTTTTTTTTACGAAAAAAACAAAAGCTAAATAACTTTGGGAAAAAGTAATATTTCCTTTACAAACCATTCAATTTACTTTAAAAATAGATTGGGTGTGGCAAAAAAGGACAGAATACATAAAGTGATTAAGGGGATGAGGGAGTTTGGATATTCAAACGCTGATATTTACGTTTCTCGGCGGCCTGGGGATTTTCCTGTTCGGGATCAAATACATGGGCG